>NZ_JBSHAM010000075.1:0-40105 GCF_053611505.1 Amycolatopsis sp. NPDC054798
GCCCCCGGCCGTCCGGTGCACGTGCTCATCGCCGACGTCCTCGTCCCCGGCGCCGAACCGCCGGCCGCGGCGGAAACCGAGTCAGAAAACCGGAAGGAGACGGTGTCGTGAACGCGACCGCTTTGGGGCTGATCACCGGCCTCGCACTGGGCATTGCCGCCGCGATCGGCGGGTTCGGGGCGTTCCTGCTCGTTCTCGTGCTGGGCGCGGTCGGGCTGCTCGTCGGCAGGCTGCTGGACGGCAAGCTCGACCTTTCGCAGCTCACCGGCCGCGACCGGGGGTGACCCGTGACTGTCGCAGCCGAACGCGCGGCGGAAACCGCGCCGGAGGAGCGCGGGAGCCTCACGATCAGCGAGCACGTGGTCGAGCGGCTGGCGGCGCACGCGGCGGGCGAGATCGACCGGGTCGGCGGCTCCGCCGGGCGCACGCTCGGGATCAGCCTCGGCGGCGAGTCGCTGGACCGGTCGGCGAAAACCACCGCCCGGATCGCGGGCGGCGAGGTGGAGCTGGACGTGCGGATCTCGCTGGAGTACCCGGCCCCGGTCGGCGCGACGACCGAACGGGTCCGCGGCCATCTGCGCGGACGCGTCGAGGAGCTGACCGGGATGCCGGTCAGCCGCGTCGGCATCACGGTGACGGCCCTGCACGCCGAGCCCGCTGGGCGAAGGAGGATCGAGTGATGCGGAGGTCTGTTCGGGGGAGCTCGGCCGTTGGTGCGCCTGCGGTTGCGGCGAGCCCGTGGCTGACCGGGTGGATGCCGGTGTCGGTTCTGCGCGCCGAGGCCGCCCGGAGAAGGAGGATCGAGTGAAACGCCGAACCCGCCGGTCTCTTCCGGCGAGCCTGACCGCCGGTGTGCTGCTGGCCGTGTGCGTCCTGGCAGCCGTCGCGGCGATCCAGCGGCTCACCGGGCATCAGCCGTGGCTGGACTACCGCGCCGTCGCTTCGGCCGCCCACGACGCGAAGTGGACGGATCTCGTCCCGGCGCTGATCTCGGCGGCGGTCGCGCTCGTCGGGCTCGTGCTGCTGTGGGCGGCGCTCCTGCCGGGCAAACGCCGGATCCTCCCGTTGGCGGGAGACCCGGACTCCGGCGCCGACACCACGGACTACCAGTCCGCGTTGCGCGCGGCCGCGGCGGACGTGGACGGTGTCGACCGGGCCCGGATCTCGACCGGTTCGCGAAAAGTCAAGGTGCGGGTGAAAACCGCGCGCACCCGTACGGACGGGCTGGCCGACGCGGTCCGGGCGGCCGTCGAGTCCCGGCTGGACCGCATCGCGCCGGTCCGGCGGCCGGCGGTGTCGGTGCGGGTCCGGGCCACCAGGGAGGTGTCATGACCGGCGTCAACCGTCCGGCCGCGCTCAATCGCAGCCTGCTCGCGGTTTTCGGCCTCGTGCTGCTCGCCGCGGGCGGGTTCGGCTTGGCCACCCACTTCCGGGTGCTGCGGCTGCTCGATCCTGAGGCCCCGCTCGTCCCCGGCACGGCAGAGCCGCCCGTGTGGGTCCTCTACGTGATCGCCGTGGCGGCGGTGGTGGTGGGACTGCTCGCGCTGCGCTGGCTGCTCGCCCAGCTCGCGCACCGGCCGCGCACCGGGGTTTGGCGGTTCGAAAGCGATCCCGCCCAGGGACGCACCGAATTGCACGCCGACACCGCGGTCGCCCCTTTCACCGATGAGCTGCGCGAGTATCCCGGCGTGCACCAGGCTCGCGCGTCGCTCGCCGGGTCGCGGGAGAACCCGTCACTGGCGCTGATCCTCACCTGCGAACAGGACGTGGACCTCGGCGAGATCCGGCGTCGCGTCACCGAGGAAAGCTTGCCGCGGCTCAAAGAAGCGCTGGAGCTGGACGAGATTCCGGTCGCGATCGAGTTCCGGTTCACCAGCCGCGCGTCGTCTCGCGTCGGGTGAGAGCCGCTCAGACGGTTTTGATGACGGTGTCAGTGCTTTCGAGCGCGGCGAGTTCGTCGGCGGGTGCGGAGTTGTCGGTGACGAGCGTGTCGAGGAGCGCGATCGGGCCGACGTAGGCGTGGGCGGTGCGGCCGAATTTGCTGCCGTCGGTGGCCAGGACGGTGCGGCGGGCGGACGCGATGCCCGCTTTCTTCACCGCCGCGTCGTCGAGGTCGTAGGCGGTGAGGCCGTCGGCCGCGGTGAGGCCGCAGCAGCCGATGATCGCGGTGTCGAAGCGCAGCGCGGACAGGGCCGCGAGAGTCAGCGGGCCGGTCAGCGCTCCTTCGGCGCCGCGGGGTTGCCCGCCGGGCACGATCAGCGTCGCCGGTCCGGGGGTTTCGCCGAGCAAGTGGATGGCCTGCAGGGACAGGGGCAGCACGGTGACCGGTCGCTGCCGCAGTTCGCGGGCGACCTCCAGGCACGTGGTGCCGCTGTCCAGCAGGACGGTCTCCCCGTCGGCGACGAGCGCGGAGACCTCGGCCGCGATCCGGCGTTTGGCGTCGACGGCTTCGTTGGCACGCAAGGCAAAAGGCGGTTCCTCGCCTCGCAGCAGCAGAGTGCGCGCGCCGCCGCGGACGCGTTCCAGGACACCCTGACCGGCCAGCAGGTCGAGGTCGCGCCGGATGGTCATTTCGGAAGCGCCGGTCAGCTCGACGAGTTCTCCGACCGTGACACTGCCGGATTCCCGGACGGTCTGGACGATCAGCCCGTGGCGGCTTGCGTTGCTCATGCCGACCATCCTATCGAACATTCATCGTGTTCGAAAATCTCCTTTTCAATCATCAAGTCTGTTCGTTATGGTCGATGGCATGAACAGACTGCCGCGAGCGGCCCGGGCGGCGACCTTCGTCTACTTCGTCCTGTGCGGCGTCCTGATGGGCGTCTGGGTGGTGCACATCCCCGCCGTCGAAGAGCGAGTCGGCATCGGCCACGCGACGCTGGGCGGCCTCCTGGTGCTGCTGGGGCTCGGGGCTTTCCTCGGCATGCGGGCGGCCGGGACCCTCAGCGACCGGCTCGGGACGCGCGTCGTCCTCCCGGCCGGGGGAGTGCTGGCCAGCGCGGCTCTGGTGCTTCCCGGGCTGGCCTGGGATCCGTGGACGCTGGGAGCGGCGCTGCTGGTCTTCGGGTTCTGCCACGGCTGCCTGGACGTGAGCATGAACGCCCATGCCGTGCACGTGGAGAAGGCTTACCGGCGGCCCGTCATGTCGGCGTTCCATGCCACGTTCTCCGTCGGCGGTGTCCTCGCCGCGCTAGTCGCGGCCGGCGCGGCGAGCGCGGGCATGAGCACTCTCGCGACGCTGGCCGTCGTGGCTGTCGTGGGCATCGTGATCGCGCTCGGTTCAGCTCGCACCTTGCTGGCGACCGAGGCGCCGCGGCCTGCCGTCGCCGTCGAGGGCCGACACCGTCGCGCGCCTCGGCACATCTGGTTTCTCGCGGTCCTCGCTTTGATGATCATGCTGTGCGAGGGAGCCGCCAACGACTGGAGTGCGCTGCACCTCAAAGACGTTCTCGGGGTACCGGCGAGCACCGCGGCCTTCGGTTACGGTGCCTTCGCCGCGACGATGACGCTCGGCCGTCTCCTCGCCGACCGGCTGTCCGCCCGTTTCGGGCCGGTGGCCATTCTGCGGTACGGCTCGGCGGTCGCCGCTGTGGGAATCACGATCGTGGCCGTGTTTCCGTCGGTCGTGGCCGCGTTCGCGGGATGGGCCTTGTTCGGGCTGGGCCTGGCGGGTTGTGTCCCGCAGTTGTTCAGCGGGGCCGGGCGGATCGACCCGTCGGCTGCTGGTGCCAACGTGTCTCGCGTCGCGGGTCTCGGTTACGTCGGGATGCTGGCCGGTCCGGCCGTGATCGGCTGGCTGACCCGCGTCGTTCCGCTCGAGCACGCGTTCTTCTTGCTGACGCTGTTGTGCGTCATCGCCGCCGTGAGCGCCGGGATCCTGCGCGCCGAACCTGGTCGTCAGCGCGGGGAGAGCACCACGACCGGGATCTCGCGATCCGTCCACTCCTGATACTTCGCGAAGTCGCCGTACAGCTCGACCAGCCGCGGCCAGAGTTCGCGCCGCTCGTCCGCCGACGCGACCCGCGCGGTGACCGGGACGTCGCGGCGGCCCTTGAGCTGCACGCGGGTTTCCGGCTCCGCGAGCAGATTGAAGTACCACTGCGGATGCTTCGGCAGGCCGCCCTGGGAGGCGACGACGACGAGATTGTCGCCGGAACGCAGGTACAGCAACGGGGTCGTGAACACCTTGCCGGACTTGCGGCCGCGGTGTTCCAGCAGCAGCGTCGGCACCGGCTTCCGGAAACCGGCCCCGACCCGCCATTTGCTGCCGATCCGGCCGCCGGTGAAAGTGAAGACCTTGACCTGGATTCTGGCCATGTGCTTCATGATCGCCGCGGTGACCGGCGAGTCCAGGCCCTTGGGCGCCTGTGCGGGCATGGTGGCCTCCTGTGGTGCGAACGCGTCAGCGGACAGGCGGTTGCGAGTACTGCGCTGCGGTCGATCCGGCGAGCGGCATCGGGTCCAGCCCGAGCTTGCGGTGGTCCCAGGAACGGACGCGGTCCACGTCGACGCGGACCGCGACTCGCTTGCGGAGCATGAATTCCACCATCGGCTTCACCTCGTCGGTGTACTCGCCGTGATAACGCTCCCAGATGTCGACCCCGACCGCCCAGAGCGCTTCCGGATCGTCGACGACCTCGGCTCGTCCCTCCAGCGAGACACCGCGCAGGACGTCGTAGGTCAGGCCGTCCTCGACCAGCACGGTGACGCGCGGATCGCGGCGGAGGTTGACTGCCTTCTGCGCCTTGGCTTTCGTCTCGAACCACAGCACGCCGTCGATGAGCGCGAACCACATCGCGACCGCGTGCGGGTGCCCGCCGGGGCCGAGCGACACCAGCGTCGCGGTGCGCTGGGAGGCGAGATAGGCCGACACCTCCTCCGGGGTCATCTCGATCTGCGCTCGCTGGTTGGTTCCCATCGATCCTCACTTTCTGCGGCGGGCCACTGGCGGGCCGGCGAGTACGGAGGTCACGACGTCGACGAGGTCGTCGACGATCTGGCCGGTGGTCCAGTCCGCCGCGTCCGGGCCGTGCAGGCGGCGGGTGCGGCCGACGTCGCCGAGGACGTTCAGCGTCACGGTCATCGCTTGGGACAGCCGGAAATCGAGCGTCCGGCGGGGGACGCCCGGGCTCAGCCGGTCGAGCAGGCCGACGAACGCGGCGTTGCGCTCGAAGAACGATTCGGCGACCGCGTCCAGCCCGTCGCCGCCGGTCGCCAGCAGCCGGCCGACCAGCCGGATCCAGCATTCGCCGCCGGATTCGAGCACCGCGACCACCGGCTGCACGAACGCGCGGGCCAGTTCGCGCGCGGTGACGTCCTTCCCGGGGAACTCCCGCAGCACCGCGTTCCGCTCGCCGGTCACCTGGCCGAGGCGGCTGCGCAGGACCGCGTCGAGCAGCCCTTCCTTGGAACCGAAGTGGTAGTGGATCGCCGCGACATTCGTCTGCGCCGCCTGCATCACCGTCCGCAGCGACACCGCCCCGACGCCGTGCTCGGCGAAAAGCCGTTCCGCGGCAGCGATCAAACGCTGCTCGGTCGCCGCTCCGCGACTGGCGGGGATCCGCGCGGCTTCGGTGCCCATGGCGCGGACTCTATCAGTCGTTTCAATCAGGTGATAGAGCTTGGTTCGCTCGTCAGAGACGGTCGTACAGCGAGGCCAGCCGGGCGAGAACCGTGCCGGCGGCGTCGATCGCGTGCTCGTCGAGGTCCTCGGTCAGCTCGCGCAATCCGGCGGCGAGGATCTCTTCCCGCTCCTCGTGCCGCCGCCGGCCCGCGTCGGTCAAGGCGACGATCGACGTCCGGCGGTCCCCGGAGGCGGCTCGTTCGCGCGTGACGTAACCGGCCCCGGCCAGGCCGTTGACGAGCTGAGTGACCGCGGCCCCGGTCGTTTCGACGTGCCCGGCCAGCTGGTTGACCGTCATCGGCCCGTGTTCGGCCAGGCTCTTGAGCGCGCGGGCGTGGGCGAGCGAAAGGGCTTCGGTGCTGCGGGTGGCGCGGCCGCGGAGCCGGGAATCGGCCGCGCTGAGCCGGTAAGCGGCTCGTGCCAGCCGGGTGATCGCCTCGTCGCCCATCGGTTCGTTCTCCTGTGTCCCTGGCCGCATTCCTTGCCGCGCGGAGTCTAGCCGTGGCACATTAGCTAAGTACTTAGCTAAATGGAGGCGAGCATGACGACACGTTCGGCGGGGCAGAGCTGGGCCCTGGACATCGCGCTGGCGCAAGGCGGTTTCGACGCGTTGCACCCGGAAGGCAAGGGCACGCTCGAACAGCTCGGGCACGATCACGCCGATTTCGACAAGGTGTTCGCGATGGTCCGCGCCGGAGCGATGCTCCCGAAAGCGTGGGCTGTCGTCGCCGGACAGGCGGAGGAACGGGCTGCACACCACGAACGGCTCGGCTACCGCAGGACGGCTTCGGATCTGTACCTGCGGGCGGCGGTGATGTACGGCCGCGCGCAGTACTCGATCTTCGACTCCGGCGACGGCCGCAAAGCGAAGTTCCGCGAGCGCTGCGATGCGTGCGTGGCCCGGCTGGGCGAGCTGCGCGGGAACACGGTGCGCCGGGTCGAGCTGAACTTCGAAGGCGGCAAGATCTTCGGTCTCCTGCACCTGCCAGCGCAGCCGGTTTCCGGTGCCCCGGCAGTGATTCTGGGGCCGGGCATGGACATGATCAAGGAGGACTACATCTTCGCGGCCGAGCGCTACTACACCTCGCGCGGAGTCGTGGCGCTGTCCATCGAGGGACCGGGGCAGGGCGAGACCCGGGCGCGCGGGGTGACGGTGACCCTGGACAACTACGAGCGCGCTCTCGAAACCTACGCCGCCTACCTCGCCGGTCTGTCCGAAGTGGACGAAAACCGGATCGGCCTGTTCGGCATCAGCATGAGCGGCTACTGGGCATTGCGCGCCGCTTCGGCGCCGGGCACCCGCTTGCGCGCGGTGGCTGCTTTCGAAGCGGTGTCCGGCGATTTCGAGACGATTTTCGAACGGGCTCAGCCGAGCTTCAAGAACAACTACATGTACATGGCGGGCTACACCGACGAGGCGTCGTTCGACCGCGACCTCAAGGAAAAGATGCCGCTGGGCGACCTCGTCGCCGGCATCGAATGCCCGGTGCTGCTGGGCATCGGGGAATTCGACGAGCTGACGCCGGTGGAGAGCGCGCTCGAGACCTACGAGAAAATCCGCGCCCCCAAGGAAATGCGGGTCTACGAGGACGAATTCCACCCGCTGGGCGGGACGGCGGCGGAAGTGTTCGCGTTCGGCGCGGAGTGGCTGACGCGCGGGCTGGACGGGGAATTCGACGTGCCGGGCCGGGACGAGCGGTTCTTCGTCCACCGCGACGGCCGCACGACGGACGGAACGGCGGACCCTCGCTGGTGGCTCGGCGCGACCCCGGCTCGTCTGGCGGAAGCCCGGCGCTGAGCGGGTGTGGTTCGAGCGCTGAAGCCAGCGCTCGAACCGGGTTTTCAGGGAATGAGGACGGTCTTGCCGGCGAGTCGTCCCGTGGCTGCTTCGTCGTGCACAGCCGGGAGGTCCGCCAGCGGCCGCCGGTCGGCGACGGTGATCCGCACCTTCCCCGCGTCGACGCGCTCGACGAGTTCGGCCAGCTGTTCGGCCTTGCTGGCGACGAACACCCGTGCCGTCCGGATCCCGCGTCCGGGATTCTCCGGCGGGGGAGTGGTGGTGCTGACCAGCGCTCCGCCGTCGGCGACCAGGCTGACGAGCGCCACGGTCTCTTCCGGAGTGGTGGGCACGAGGTTGAGCAGGACGTCGAACGGCGCTCCGTCAACCGCGTCGGAAACGAAGTCGAGGTGCCCGATGATCCGGTCGGCTCCGTATTCGCGGAGGCGTTCTTCGTGGCGTGGGCTCGAAGTCGCAGTGACGGTCGCGCCTGCCTGGTGGGCGAGTTGAACGGCGAAGCTGCCGACAGCTCCGCTGGCGCCGTTGATCAGGATTGTCTGGCCCGCTCGCAGCTGAGCGTCGTCGAACAGCGCTTGCCACGCGGTCAGTCCGCCGACCGGCAGGGCCGCGGCGTCGGGCAGTTCGACCGTCCGCGGTGCGGCGGCCAGCGCGTCGGCCGGGGCGATGGCGTATTCGGCGGCCGCGCCGTCGGCGTTCATCGGCAGGAAGGCCACGATCGCGTCGCCGACCTTCCAACCGTCGACCTGGGGCCCGAGCTCGGCGATCGTCCCGGCGACCTCGATGCCCGGCACGTGCGGGAAAGCCAACGGGAACACCTCCTGCAGTCCGCCCGCGCGGATCCCGAGGTCGACCGGGTTGAACGAGGTGCCCGCCACCTTCACGAGCACCTGCCCCTCGGCCGGGACCGGCCGCTCGGCCTCCTCGAAGGCCAGTACTTCGCTTCCGCCGTAGCGGTGGTAGCGCACTGCTTTCATGACATCCTCCATAACTGCTTCGAAGTCGAAGCAACTTGTGAGGACAGTGTGCTTCGATATCGAAGCAAAGTCCCGGGGATGTGAGAGCGGTCACGATGATTCGACTTCGAAGCATCTAGACTGGCGGCATGGCGGACGTGCTGGAGCCCAAGCAGCTCAACACTTATTTCGCGCTCATGGAGGCGGTGAGCCTGCTGCAGCACGCCGTCAGCCAGCAGTTGCGGGCCGAGGGCGACCTCAGCTACGTGCAGTTCGAGCTGCTGGCCCGGCTCGCCGATTCGGATGGGCCGCTGACGATGACGGAGCTGGCGGACGGCGTCGTCTACAGCCGCAGCGGCCTGACTCATCAGGCGGGCCTGCTCGAAAAGGCTGGTCTGGTCACCCGCGGTCCCAGCGCGGAAGACCAGCGGGCCACGGTCGTCGGCATCACCGACGCCGGTCGGGAGCTGGTCGCGAAGGTGCTGCCCGGGCACGTCGAGGCTGTCCGCCGATTGCTGTTCGCCCCACTGTCCACTTCGGACTTGGACGCGCTGGGCGGCATCATGGCCCGCGTGCGCGACCACATGCGTGCCGAACCGCCGCGGTCGGTCTCAACGCGAAGGAGTTCGAAGGGGAACGGCGTCCTCTAACGCGCATTGTCGTTGTTCTTAGACTGGCAGGGTGGAAGACATCGAGGCGATCGCCGTCCTGCAGGATCCGGTCCGGCGACGGCTGTACGACTACGTGGTTTCCCAAGACCACGACGTGAGCCGGAACGAAGCGGCCGAGGGGGCCGGGATCCAGCGCACGCTCGCCGCTTTCCACCTCGACAAGCTCGTGGACGCGGGACTGCTGGAGACGGAAAGCAAGCGGCTGAGCGGACGTTCGGGCCCGGGTGCCGGGCGTCCGGCGAAGCTCTACCGCCGGTCTGACGCCGAGCGTCAGTTCTCCGTCCCGGCGCGCGACTATCGCACCGCCGCCGATCTGCTGGCCGAGGTCGCCGAAGCCGCCCGTCTCGACACTGAACTGCAGGCCGCCGCCCGCCGCGAGGGTCGTGCCGCCGCATGTCCGATCGAAGATCTCGCCGCCGCGAAGGAACTGCTGGCCGCCCGCGGCTACGAACCCCGCGAGGACGGCGACGTCCTGCGCCTCGTCAACTGCCCGTTCCATGTCCTCTCGCAACGGCATCCGGGGCTGGTGTGCGGCATGAATCTGGCGCTGCTGGAAGGACTGCTCGACGACGCCGAAGGCCTGCGCGCCCGGATGGATCCGCGCCCCGGGCTGTGCTGCGTCGTCGTCGAGCCTTCTAAAAATAATGAGAGTTGACATAGAAGGACGGCGATGGTGAGGTGAAGGCGTGACCCGATATCACCTCGCCCAGCTCAACGTGGGCATCCTGAAATTCCCGCTCGCCGACCCCCGGATGCACGGCTTCACGTCGATGCTCGACCCCCTGAACGAAGTCGCCGACAACGCGCCCGGTTTCGTCTGGCGCCTGGTCGAGGACGGCGGCAACGACGCCACCGCGATCCGGACCTCGCTGGGCTCCGACGTCCTGGTGAACATGTCGGTCTGGGAAAACCGCGAGGCCCTGTGGGACTACGTCTACCGCAGCGGCCACCTGGACCTGCTGCGCCGCCGCTCGGAGTGGTTCGAACTGCCGAAGACGCCGTTCCAGGTGCTGTGGTGGGTTCCCGCCGGGCACATCCCGACGGTCGAGGAGGCCGTCGAACGCCTGGAACTGCTGCGGGAGAAGGGACCTTCGCCGAGCGCGTTCGGCTTCCGCGACAGCTACCTGCCCGAGGGCGCCGCTTCCGCGCCGTGACGTTTTCCGCGACACGTTCGGTGGGTCGCCGGGGCCGGCTCGCCGGATGGCTAGGGTGTCGGCGTGGCGAACATGTCCCGTTGGTCGGATGAGAATGGCGGCTTGGACTTCGGTCTGCTGGTGCTGCGGCTGATGCTGTCGGTCGCGATGGGGGCGCACGGGCTCATGCAGGTCTTCGGCCTGTTCGGCGGCTCGGGCATGGAGCGCTTCGAGAGCCTGCTGCGGGGTTACGGTTTCAGCCACAACATCGAATTCCTCACCTGGCTGACCGGCATCACCGAAGTCGGCGGCGGAGTGCTGCTGGCGCTGGGGCTGCTGACCCCGCTCGCCGCGGCCGGGCTGCTCGGGGTGGCGATCAGCGCGGTCCACGTGAAGTGGGCCGGAGGGCTTTTCGGGAGCGACGGCCTGGGGTTCGAGCTGGAACTGACGCTCGCGGCGATGGCGTTGGCGCTGCTGCTGACCGGGCCGGGGTGGTATTCGCTGGACCGCCACACGGCTTGGCGGCAGAAACCGCTGGGATTCGCGGTGGGCGGGCTGTTCCTGTCGATTTGCGCGGCGGTGGCGGTGGGTTCGCTGTTCTGACCGCGTTTTCCGTCGACGGCGGCGGGGACGGTCTGGAAAGCTGATCTCGTGTTTGCGCGCGAAGACGACGGTGTTGAGCTGAACGCGGAGTTCTCCGTGGTTTCCGACGGCGAGCGGTTGAGTTTGGTGCTGGAGAGCGCTGGGGGAGGCCCCGGGCCGCAGCCGCGCAACCACCAGTACAACCGCGCTTTGACGCTGTTGCTCCGCCGCCTTCGGGACCGGCAAGCAGTCGTGGTTTCCGGGGTAGTGGCGTCGTCGCGGGCTGCCCGCCTGCCGGAGACAGAGCGCAGCATCGTCCCGGCTCCGATCGACTTGGCCGGCGAGCGCGACATCGAGCAGGTGCGGCGGCAGATCACCCGGGCGTCAGGAAAGGTCGGCCTGAAAGACGGCGCGGCGAAGGAGGGCAACAACCAGAAACGGATCGAGCTGCGGCTGGAGGTTCCGGGTTGCGGACCGGGCGACGCGGCGCAGCTCGAGGCGGATCTCGCCGCACCCTCGGCGAACGAGGCACTGGTGGGCGACCTGCTCCGCAGTCTCAAGGGCGAGACGATCCGGACGGTCGCCGGCAAGGAGAACCGGATCATCCAGGTCGAGAACGGATCGGTGCTGGTGGGCACCGACCGGTCTCCGGAAGGACAGCCCGTCCCTCTCGTCGACATCCAGCACGGGCTGGACGTGCTCACCGCGCGCGGCACGCTCCAGGTTTCCGTTGAAGAACTCGGGCACCGGAGCGCTTTCGTCGGGGCGGTCCTTGCCACTCTGCCGCACGTCACCACCACCAAGTCCCCGGCAACGGTGACATTGCACAGCTCTGCCGCCGAGCCCGACGCGGGCGACGTCCACTTCGGCGAACTGGACGTGCGGACTCAGGTCAAAGTCCGGACCGAACAGACCCGGCTGCGGCGGTTGCTGGCAAACGGCCGCGCCTCGGCGCCGTGCGCCTTGTGCGGCGACGAGTTCCCGGTGCAGTTCGTGGTCGCGGCGCATATCAAGAAACGCGCAGCCTGCACCGACGACGAACGACGCAAACTCCGCGACATCGCCATGCTCGCCTGCAGTTTCGGCTGCGACGTCCTGTACGAGTCGGGGTGGGTCACTGTCGACGACACCGGCTGCATCCAGACCGTGCAGCTCGACGGACTTCCCGCCGGGAGCCTGAAACTGCGGATGCAGCACCTGGCAGGCCGTCGCTGCGGGGCCCATCGGGAAGCCTCCGAACCGTACTTCGCCTGGCATCGCACGACGACGTTCCTCGGCAATCGGAACGGCTGACCTGCGGGTCCCCGCCCCGGCTGCGGCCGCACGTAGCGCTCCCCGCCCACCCCCTGCTATCTTCCCTCCAACCGCTTGCAAATCACAACCACTCGGAGCCTCGCCATGCCGGACACCACCTGTCACATGTCGATCTCGCTGGACGGCTTCGTCGCCGGGCCGGGGCAGAGCCGCGAGGATCCGCTGGGGAAACGCGGGCTGGAACTGCACACCTGGCACATCGGCGACCCCCGGGCCACCGACGCCGACAAGACCGCCAGCGAATGGCTTCTGCGTCCTCGCGGCGCGTACGTCATGGGGCGCAACATGTTCGGCCCGATCCGCGGCGACTGGGACGAGGACTGGTCAGGCTGGTGGGGTGCCGAGCCGCCGTATCACGCGCCGGTCTTCGTGCTGACTCATCATCGCCACGAGCCGATCGAAATGGACGGCGGGACGACCTTCTACTTCGTCACCGACGGTTTCGACGCCGCCTACGCGGCAGCGTGCGAGGCTGCGGGGGACAAGGGAGTGGACATCGCTGGCGGCGCTTCGACGGTCCGGCAGGCGCTGAACGCCGGGGTCGTCGACGAACTCACTCTGGACATCGCCCCCGTTCTGCTCGGGGCGGGCGAGCGGATGTTCGACGGGGTGGAGTCGTTCGGCTTCGAGCCTGTCGAGGTGCTGCATTCGCCGTTGACCACGCACATCCGTTATCGCCGCGTCAACGATTCCGCGGCGTCGTAGGGTCGGGCACCTCCAGCGTCGCGGCGAGCAGGCTTCTCGTGTACGGATGCGACGGCGCGGTGAGCACCTGATCAGTCCGCCCGGATTCGACGGCCCGGCCTTCGCTGAGCACGACGACCTCGTCCGCGATGCTGCGCACCACCGCCAGGTTGTGCGTCACGAAGATCATCGACGGTCCGTCGTCCATCAGCGAGCGCAGCAGTTCCACGACGGACGCCTGCACCGAGACGTCCAATGCGGACGTCACCTCGTCGCAGATGACCAGTTTCGGTTCGCATACCAGGGCCCGGGCGATCGCGACTCGTTGGCGTTGCCCGCCGGACAGTTCCGCGGGGTAGCGGCCGGCCAGCCGGGCGGGGATTTCGACGCGGTCGAGCGCGGCGCGGGCCCGGAGGCGGCCTTCGCGGGCGTTCACGCCGAAGTAGTGGCGCAGGGCGACCAGGAGACTGTTCTCGACCGTCCGATGTGGACTCAGCGAGCCATAAGGATTCTGGAAGACATACTGCAGTTCACGCCTGGTGCGGGAGTCTCGCCGGGCAGCGGCGGCCGGGATCGGCTTGCCGTCGAGGGTCACTTCGCCCTGGTGTTCGGGGTGCAGTCCGGCCAGACACCGCGACATGGTGGTTTTGCCGCTGCCCGATTCGCCGACGACGGCGAGGCATTCGCCGTGCCGCAGGGCGAAGGAGACGTCGAAGACGACCTGCCGTCCGCGGTAGCTGGCGTTCAAGCCGGAGACTGACAACAGGGCTGGCTCGTCCGCGGCAGGGACGTACGGCTCGGGCGCGCGCGGCACGGTTCTGGTGGCGCGGGCGACTTCTTCCGCGCGAATGCACCGGGCGAGGGTTCCGGACGGCCCGCGCACCAAGGACGGATGCGTTGTGCGGCAATCGGTCGTGGCGTAGTCGCAGCGCGGCTCGAAGGTGCAGCCCTGGCGGAGATCGTCGATGCCGGGGGCCCGGCCGCGGATCGGGACCAGCCGGTGCCGGTGGGTCGCGGACGGCACGGCCGCGAGCAGGGCTCGGGTGTAGGGATGTGCGGGGCGGGCCAGCACACCGCGGGCGGGGCCGTGTTCGGCCACCTCGCCGCCGTACATGACCATCACCTGGTCGGCGACGTCGGCGACCACCGCGAGATCGTGCGAGACGTAGATCGCCGCCAGGTCGCGGGTCCGGCACAGGTCCCGGACCAGGTCGAGCACGCGGGACTGGGTGGCGACGTCGAGTCCGGTCGTCGGCTCGTCGAGCACGATCAGCCGCGGACCGGCGGCGATCGCCATCGCGATGGCGACCCGTTGCTGCTGGCCGCCGGAAAGCTGGCGCGGGCGGCGGCGCAGGAAGGCGTCGTCGCCGGGCAGCCCGACGGCGTCGAGCAGCTGCCGCACCCGGGTCTGCGCGGGCTCGTCCAAACCCTCGGTCAGCTGGGTCGAGACTCGCAGGCTCGGGTTGAGCGCGGTCGCCGGGTCCTGGGGCACGTACGCGACTTTCCGGCCTCGCGCGCGGCGCAACTCCGCGGCGGGCAAGGAAAGCAGGTCGACTCCGTCGACCACGACCTGCCCGCTCGTGATTTTCGCGCCGGTGCGCGCGAAACCCAGCAGGGCGAGCGCGAGGGTGCTTTTGCCGGAGCCCGATTCGCCGACCACGCCGAGGACCTCGCCGCGGCCGAGTTCGAAGCCGATGTCCCGCACGATGGGGTGCCCGGCGGCCTCGACGGTTACGCCCGACACCGCGACTTCCTTGGCCACGTCAGCTCTTTCCTTCCGTGCGGCTGACTGTCCTGGCGACGGACTCGGCCACGAGGTTGCCGCCGAGCGCCATCATCAGGATCAGCGCGATGGGAGCCAGCACCGGCAGCGGCGCGGCGGCGAGGCCGTCCTGGTTCTCGCTGACCATGAGCCCCCAGTCCGGGGCGGGCGGAGCGATGCCGAAGCCGAGATAGTTCAGCGAGGCGATCGCGGTGACCGCCCACACCAGCCGCATCCCGGCTTCCACCATCAGCGGCGACGTGACGCCGGGCAGCACTTCGCCGACGACGATCTGCCGCCCGGGCAGTCCGTTCGCCTTGGCCCACAACACATATTCGCTGTCGAGCACCGGCAGCGCCGCGCCCCGCAGGACTCGCGAGACTCCCGGGGCGAAGGCCACTCCGACGAGTGCCGCGGTGAGCAACGGGTGGCGGCCGAACGCGGCCACGAACACCAGCACGAAGATGGTCTCCGGGAAGCTCAGCACGATGTCCATCGCCCGCATGAGCACGGTGTCGGCGAGCCCGTCGCGGTAGGCCGCGGTCAAGCCGATGAGCGCCCCGAGGGCCACGCCGATGCCGGTGGCGAGGAGCGTCATCCAGGTGAGGGTGCCGCCCCCGGACAGCAGGCGGCTCAGCACGTCCCGGCCGAGAAGATCCGTGCCCAGCGGGAATTTCGCGCTCGGGCCCTCCAGCGGAGGCGCGACGATGGCCGTCGGCGGCCACGGCGCGAGCAGCGGACCGAAGACGACGATGAACGCTGTCGCGGCGAGCAATCCGAGCCCGAGCCGTGCGCGGCCGGTCTGCGCCGCGCGGCGCACTACCGAAACGCTCATCGGGTGCGCCCCGCTGCGGCAAGGAGGTCCGCGAGGAGATTGCACAGGTAGTACGTGGCCGCGAGGATGAGCACGCACGCCTGCACGACCGGGAGATCGTGCGAGTTCACTGCGCTGACCAGCGCCGTGCCGAGCCCGGGGTAGGAGTAGACGTACTCGACGACCACGACGCCGGTGATCGTGACGGCCGCGACCAGACCGGCGGCGGGCAGGCTCGCCGCGATCGCGTTGGGCAGCGCGTGCCGGAACAGAATGCGCCGACGGCTGAGTCCTTTGAGGACGGCCATCTGCACGTACTCGCTGTCGAGCGCGTCGATGACCGAAGCGCGAACCAAGCGTCCCAAGTACATCACCCCCATGAACGTGAGCGTGGCGACCGGCAGCACGAGTTCCGGCGGATGCCACCACGGCAGGTCGCCGGGCGGGATGTCCGAAACTCCCGGCAGCACCCCGAGCATCGAGGTGGCGAACAACGCGATCAGCAGCATGCCCACGACGAACGGCGGCAGCGCCATGCTCAGCGACGTGACGGCGACGAACGCCTTGTCCGCGAAACTGTCGCGGCGCGCGGCGCTCAGCACTCCGGCGATCACCGACAGCGGCAGGATCAGTGCCATCGAAACGAAGCCGAGGGTGAACGAGTTCACGATGCGCGGCCCGAGAATGTCGGCGACCGGTTCCCGGTTCTGCAGCGACACTCCCGGGTGGCCGGTGAGCAGCCCGCCGAGCCAGCGGCCGTACTGCGTCACGAGCGGCTGGTCGAGCCCGAGCTGGCGGCGCAGGGCCGTCACCTGCTCGGCGGTGGCGTCCTTGCCGAGGACGATCCGGGCCACGTCGCCCGGCAACGCTTGCGTCACCAGGAAAACCAGCATCGAGACCAGGAGCAGGACGAGCACGCCCAGCGCGACCCGCCGCGCGACCCATCGCGCGGTCATCCGACCGTCACCTCGGTCAGGAACGACAGCGGGCGGCCGTTCACGTCCGGCACCAGCCCTCGCACTGTCGCCCGGTGCGGCAGGAGCACGTCGGAGAACGCCGGGGTGATGTTGGGTCCGCTCGTGTACTCGATTTCGTGCATCTGGTTCATGAGCGGGCACTGGTCTTTTTCGGGCGAGGAGAACAGTTTGCCGGCGAGCTTCACGAAAGCGGGGTCGTTCCAGTGCGAGCCGTTGCCGATCCGGTCCGGCAGCAGCGAACCGAGCACAGACGGCAGGTAGGGGACCGGGTTGTAGTCGACGAAAGCCGGCCACTGGCCCCATTTCGCCAGCAGTTCCGGCGTCGGGACCACGTTGACGCTCACCTTGACCCCGGCCTGCGCGGCGTTCTGCGCGAAGACCTGCGCCAGTTCCGACATGCCGGGCAGCAGGCCGTCGGTGGTGATCGCGAACGCCAGATCGCTGTGCCCGGCCTCGGCCAGCAGCCGTTTCGCCGCCGCGACGTCGGGAGTTCGCTGCGGGAGATCGGGCGCGGCGCACTGCGGCGTGGTGGTCTCGTAGTCGTTCGCGATCCGGGCGTAGCCGCTGAAGACGTTGGACACGATCTGCTGCCGGTCGACCAGCAGCCGCAAGGCCTGTCGCACCCGGACGTCGCGGAACGGCGCGACCGCCGTGTTGAGCCCGATCCGCAGGCTGAAGTTCCCTTTGCTGTCGAGCAGCTGGATCCCGTCCCGCCCGGCGAGCGTTTTCGCGATCGTCGGGGTGGTGTTGGACGCGATGTCGACCCGGCCGGACAGCAACGCGTTCGCCTGCGCCTGCTGGCTCTGGTACTCGATCAGCCGGACCGCGGAGAGCTGGGGTTTCTTGCCCCAGTAGCCGTCGAATCGTTCCAATGTGGACTCCCGGCCCGGCGCGAACGAGGCGACCGCGAACGGCCCGGTGCCGACCGGTTTCGCCGGAGCCGACCCGGTTTTGGTCATCGGCAGCAGCACGCTCGCCCAGATCTCCTTGAAGGGGCTGAACGGTTCGGTCAG
Organism: Amycolatopsis sp. NPDC054798; assembly: GCF_053611505.1. Classification (NCBI taxonomy): domain Bacteria; kingdom Bacillati; phylum Actinomycetota; class Actinomycetes; order Pseudonocardiales; family Pseudonocardiaceae; genus Amycolatopsis; species Amycolatopsis sp. NPDC054798. The sequence goes on from NZ_JBSHAM010000075.1 coordinate 17,325, forward strand.
TCCGATCCGGACAGTGAGCTTGTCCACCGCCTGGACAGCGGCGGGGTCGATCATCTGGATCAGGGACAGACCCTGTGCGGCGTGCGCGGGATCGCGCAGGTAGTTGATGCTCGACACGACGTCGGCGGAGGTGAAATCGGTGCCGTCGGTGAATTTCACGCCGGGGCGCAGCGTGATCGTCCACTGTGTCCGGTCGGCGTTCGGCGTCATGCCGGTGGCTAGCCGCCATTGGGCTTTGCCCTCCGGGCCCAGCGTGGTGAGCCCTTCGAAGAGCAGGGAGGTGCGCAGTTCCTGGATCGGGCTCTGGCTGCCGACGTAGGGATTGAGGCTCTCGCCCGCGTCGGCCGAGACGGCGACGCGGAGCGTGTTGGCTCCGCCGGCGGCCGCGCCGTCCGGACGGCCGCAGGCGGCGATCAGCGCCGCGGCGAGCAGCAGGGTCGGAAGGCATCGGGGTCTGCGCGACACTGGGGACCTCCAGGGAAGCCGGAAATCTAATCCGTTAGATCTGCCGAGCTTCGCCACAGGGTACGGCCAGTCCGGGCGCTAGGGAAGAGTCTACAAGTGGAGAAGCTAATCGTTTAGAGTGTGCCTTCAGCAGGCTCCACCCGTCCGGAAGCAGAGGAGGAAGCGGCCGCATGACCAGTCCGTACGAGCGCCTGTTCGTGAGGAAAATGCCCAACTGTCTCGACGACCTCGTCAACGAGGGAGCGGCGGCGGGCGTCGTCGAACCGCCCAACGTCGGCGAGTCGCTCGCCCTCATGCGCGCGAAGGAGGTCCCGGAGAGCAAGATCCACCTCACCTACACGTGGATCAGCGAATGCGACACTCCGGTGCAGTGGGTGAAGGAGCATCAGCACGACTACGACGAGGTGCTGATCTGGCACGGGAACAACCCGGCGGATCCGGACGACCTCGGCGCGGAGATCTACCTCGACATCGAAGGCGTCCGCCACGTGATCACCGCGAGCGGTTCGGTCTATCTGCCCGCGGGCATCCGGCATTGCCCGCTCGGCTTCACTCGCGTGGACCGGCCGTTCCGGTTCAGCGCGTTGTCGCTGAACTCGGAGTACGCCTCGGACGAGCACAACACCCTCGCGCCGTAGCGAACCGCCCCGTCGCGCGTTCGCCGCGGCGGGGCGGTCATCCGCTCGCGGCAGCTCCGGCGTGCGCGGTTTCCTCCGTGGCACCGGGTTCGCAGCCGCAAGTCACGCCGATGCTGAGCGTGCCGTCCAAAACGGCCGAAGAAGCGGCCTGGCCGTCGAGGGCGTCGAAGGCGCGAACCGCGAATTCCTCCAGCGGCACGCGGACCGTGGTGAGCGGAACGTCGCCGAGCCGGGCTTCCCTGGTCCCGTCGAAACCGACGACCGCGAGATCCTCCGGCACGCGCAACCCCAGGCTGTGCGCGATGCGGATGGTCACCAGCGCCTGTTCGTCGGTGGTCGCGTAGACCGCGCGGATCCGGCGGCCGCTCGTCAGCACCTCGCGCACCGCCCGGCCCGCCTCGACCTTGTCGAAGGACGTCCGGACCAGCCTGCCCTCGGCGGGCAGACCGGCGTCGGCCATCGCCCGGCGCCAGCCGCCTTCGCGGCCTTCGGCCGGTCCCACCGCGATTTCGCCTGCCACGCACACGATGTCCTCGTACCCGTGCCCGAGCAAATGCTCGGTGACGAGCCGTGCGCCCTCGAAGTCGTTGAACACCACGCTGGGCGAGGTGTCGTCCGGCGCGGCCCACTGCAGGAACACGCATGGCGTTTCGGCCGACAGCCGCGGCTTTTCGCCGGTGGTCACGAAAATTCCGCGCGGCCGCAATTCGGAGAACGCCTCGCCGTATTCGTCCGCGAGCCCGGGACGGTAGGCGGTATTGCCGAGCAGCGTGAGCAGTCCCCGGCGGCGGCCCTCCGCTTCGAGGCAGCGCGACATCTCGCCGAAGAAGGCGTTCGCGGTGTCCGGCACGAGCAATCCGACCAAATTGGACCGGCCGCCGCTCAACGCCCCGGCAAGCGGATTGCGCCGGTAGCCGAGCATCCGGATGGCGTCCTCGACCTTGCGCCGCGTTTTCTCCGCCACCGGACGGGGCCCGTCGTTGACGACGTAGCTGACCACCGCCGTGGAAGTGCCGGCCAGCCGCGCGACATCGGAAAGAACCGGCCGTCGCCCGGCGCGGCCGGATTCCCCGGTTTCCGTTGTCACGATGCCACTCTAAAGCACCGGAGCGCGGGGCCGCCGGGTCCATTGGGCACAGTGGGAATGGGTACAGTGGGAATGGGCACAGTGGGAAATGGACGACCGCGTCGCTGTCGTGCCGTGGAATGGGCGACGGCACGGCAGCGGTCCGGTCAGCGGCTGTGCTTCGGGGGCGCCTGAAGCGGTTCGAGCACGTCGTCGACGCTGGCCTGGGATCTCGTCATCTGGAGCCGCTTCACGCCGACCGGCGGCCGTCCCACCCACAACACCGCCTGCGGTGCCTGGCCGAGCGTGACGCGTTCCGCGAGCGTTTCGTGCAACCGCTGTTCGGCCCGGCTCAGCCGGCCGGACGACAATCCGTACCCGGTCGCGGTCAGCAGCACCGCGCTCAGAGCCTCTCCCGCGCGCAGCCAGGCCAGGCGATCGTCGCCGGGCGTGCTGAGCACCAGCAGCGACGCGCCGTCGCTTCGAGGCTCCGCTTCGCCGAGCGGGACCGGCAGCCGGTTCTCGGCCGTCCCCGCACCGGCGCGGACGAGAACGCCTTGAGAAGCGACGCTTCGCGCGTACAGCCCTTCGCGACGCATCTGGGCGGGGATCCTGGCACCTTCGCCCATCGTGGACATGAGGTACCGGCGGACCGCGCGGTCGTCCACCGGGTGCAGCGCCGCGCCTTCGCGGGCGGCCGCTTGCGAAAGCCGGTCAAGGCAGTCCGCCGGCACCGGCCGTGCGCCGCACGGCCGCAAGTCCTCCCGGCGGCGGGCGATCGACGCCGCCAACGCGATTTCCCCGGGAGGCGGTTCGCCCGGCTGCGGCGTCACGACGCACAGGTGGTCCGGTTCGTCCGGGGACGGCAGCCGGTCCACCGCGCAAGCCCAGCCGAGACCGGCGAATGCGGTCCGGAGATGGTGCAGCGCCGCGCCGCTGCTGAGCACCTGCCATCGCCCGGCGGGGTCGTCGGCGGCTCGTCGCCGGCCGGGGGCCGCGTACAGGTGAAGGGTGCGGTGGCCGACGCGCCACTGCCAGAGCGGAGCGTCGGAGGTGCCCGGAGCGAGGAGTGCCGCGGACACCGCGGCCTCGACGGCGGCGGGGCTGGGGACCCGCGAATTCTGCATGGTGCTTCCCGCTCGGGTAGGGGGTGCGGCTGGGGGCCTGTCCGGTCGGTGCCGGGCTCTATGGTGCTCTTCCGCGCTGGCCTGCGATAGGGGCCAAGGTTCATCAATTCGGACCGATCTCGTCGCGGAAAGCTCGCGGCCCGGCCCGCCCGCCGCCGGGAGCCGGGCCGCCCCGGATCGCGTGACCGGCGGTCATCCGGTGTCCGCCTCCCCGTCGGGGCCTTTCCGCCGGTGATCCGCGCTGCGGAGTTTGCCCCTCCCGCGCGGGGGAAATCCCGCGGAGGAGACGAGGAGGAAACGGATGGTCGAGGTGAGCCGGACGGTGCCAGCACCGCCGGAAGCGGTGTTCGACGTCCTGGCGGACGGCTGGTCCTACTCCGGCTGGGTGGTGGGCAGCTGCCACATCCGCGACGTCGACCCGAGCTGGCCCGCGGTCGGCGCGCGCATCCACCACAGCATCGGGGGATGGCCGCTGCAACTGGAGGACACGACGGCGGTGTTGGCCGTCGAACCGGGGGTCTCCTTGGAGCTGGAGGCCCGCGGCGGCGCGTTCGCTACCGCGAAGATCGTGCTCTCGCTGGCCCCGGACGGGGCGGGCGGGACGAGAGTCAGCATGGCCGAGTGGGCGACCGGCGGGATCGGCGGCTTGCTGCCGGAAAGCTTGCAAGCGCTGGCGCTCGCGCCGCGCAACAAGGAGTCGCTCGCGCGGCTGTCGGCGATGGCGCTCGGGCGCTGGCGAGGGACCGGGGCCGAGCACGCGGCTGGGCGCGCACAAGATCCGTCCGGCGGTGACGCGGGTCAGCCGTAGACCGCCCGGTTCGCCGCGCGGATCAGCGCGGCGTATCCGGGCCCGAGCAGCCGGTCGCGGGCCAGCGCGGCGCGTGCGGCGTTCGAGCCCGGTCCGCCGTGCACCGCGCCGCCGGGATGGGCAGCGGCGCCGGCGAGGTACAGCCGGTCCACCGGGGTGTCGGCCCGGCCGAGGCCCGGCACCGGGCGGAAGAACAGCTGCTGGTGGATCGCCGTGGTGCCGCCGTTGACCGCGCCGCCGACGAGGTTCGCGTCGTGCCCGGCCAGATCCTCCGGGCCCTGGACCCGGCGGGCGAGGATCAAGTCCCGGAACCCGGGCGCGTTGCGCTCCACCGTCGACTCGATGCGTTCGGCCTGCCGCCGCACCGCGTCCCGGTCGCTGCCGCGTGGGACGTGTGTGTAGGCCCAGACTGATTCGGTGCCTGCCGGGGAGCGCGCCGGGTCCGCGGTCGTCATCTGGCCGAGCAACAGGAACGGCTGCTCGGGCACTTTGCCCCGGGTCAGTTCTGCCCCGAAAGCGGACAAGCCGTCCTCGTCGCAGCCCAGATGAACGGTGCCCGCGCCGCGGGCGTCCTTCGCGGTCCACGGAATCGGCTCGGACAAGGCCCAGTCGAGTTTCACCGTCGCGCTGTCCCATTCGAACACCCGGAGGTCTGCCAGCAGCCGGGAGGGCAGCCATTCCGGCGCGACGAGGTTGCCGTACAACGTCTCCGCCGTGACGTCGGCCAGCACCGCCTTGCGAGCCCGGATCGGCTCGCCGTCCGCGCAGCGCACGCCGACCGCCTTGCCGCGCGCGACCAGCACCTCGGTCACCGGTACTCCACAGTGGACCGAACCGCCCTTGGCTCGGAGCCGGCGCACCAACGCGGCCGCCAGTTCGCTCGCGCCGCCTTCGGGCACCGGGAATCCGATGTCCTGGCCCAGCATCCCCAGCAGCCAGCCGAAAACCGCGCTTCCGGCGTTGTCGACGGAAAGGTCGCTGTGCGCGGCGTTTCCGGACAGCAGCAGCCGGGCGCCCTCGCCCTCGAAACGTTCGCGCGCGAACCGGCGGGCGGGCAGCGTCAGCATCCTCGCGAGCCGCAGCAGTTCGGCGGTCCCGGTGCGACGCAGGAACCGGCCACTGGCCCGCAGCGGCGGGAACGGGGTGAACAGCGCGGCCAGGAACTCGTCGCGAAACCCTTGCCATTGCGAGAAAAGCTCCCGCCAGGAATCGGCGTCTCCGGGCGCGAACCGCGCGACCGATTCCGCGGTGCGGTCGAGATCGCGGGAAAGAACGGCACAACGGTCGTCCGGGAAAACGTGCGCGAGTGCGTCCGGCGCGTGGCGCCAGCGCAGGCCGTGCTCGGTCAGCCCGAGTCCGCTCAGCACCGGAGACGCCGCGCCGAGCGGGAAAAAGGCGGCGCACAGATCCGAGCGGAAGCCGGGTGCGGTGATCTCCTCGGTGCGCAAGGCCCCGCCCGGCGCGGGTTGTTCCTCCAGGACCACGACGTCCCAGCCCTCGTCGGCGAGGAGGTTCGCCGCGACGAGGCCGTTGTGCCCGGCTCCGATGACGATCGCGTCGGCGGTGTGCACGGTTCAGGCCTGCGATTGGCGGGTCGGGCGGCCCCGGCCCAGCGCACGCGCGCGGTCGAGCAGACCGGGCCGCGACGAGGCGAGCGGGGCCGACGCCGCGCCGTCCTTCCGGCGCATCCCGGCGACCAGGTCCTGGACGGATTCGGCCGAACTGCGCCGCGGCGTCCAGCCGAGCACGAGCCGTGCCCGCGAGGTGTCGACTAGCGCGGCACTGTCGGCCAGCTCGAGCCAGCCGGGGTGCAACGGCTGAAGCCCGGCCAGCCACGCCGCGCGGGCCACCGTCCGCGCGACCGGTTTCGGCACCGGTACCCGGGTTCCGCCTACCGCGTGCGCGAACGCGGTCGCGTCGAGCACGTCGTCGGCGGCGAGATTGAACGGGCCTACCGCGCGCTGGTCGAGCGCCAGCCGGAACGCTTCGGCGACGTCGTCGGTGTGCACCGCCTGCAATCGCAGCCCCTGCCACAGCGGTACCGGCGAAAACCGGCCGCCGATCAGGCGGGGCGGCAGCACCGGCGGGAGCAGCCACCGGGTGAATTCCCCCGCCGCGCGCCGCTGGAGGATCGCGCACGGCCGCATCCGCGCGACAGCGACGTCCGGATGCGCGGAGGAGAACAGGTCCAGGGCGTCTTCCAGATCCGCTTTGCCCCGGCTGTACGCGCTGGACGCGATCCCGCGGCACGGCCAGTCCTCGGTGACTTTCTCGTCGTGCGGTTCCGGCGAGTAGGCCGCCGCCGAGGACGCGCATACCAAGTGCCTGACGCCTGCGTTGCTGACCGCCTTCAGGACGTTCGAGGTGCCGCCTTCGTTGGTGCGAGCCATCGGCGGGTCACCCCATGCGGGGGAGATGGCCCACGCCAGGTGCACGACCGCGTCGGCACCGGTGAAGATCCCCGTCAGCACCTCGTCGGCGTCCGGCGCGCCGATGTCCACCGAATGCCATTTCGCGCGCGAGTACGGCTCAGCGGCGCGATCGGGCACCCGGCGGGCGACTCCGACGACCTCGTGGCCGGGTTCGAGGGCCTGCAGCAACGCCGTGCCGACGTTGCCGCTCGCGCCTGTGATCACGATCCGCATGCGCGCCGTTTACCCGCTCCGTGCTGCCGGAAACCCTCTGAGCCGCACAGCGGGCTTCCGGACGTGGCGGGTTCCCGGGGGACGGCTGACCGTTTTCGGCGACGAACAGCCGGAGATCCGTCGGCGGCGAGGACTAGAGGCGCTTTTCCCGCGCTGGAACGGGAAATCTCGCTTCGCTTCCGCGCGGTGACGGCAGGCGTGCTCAAGGCGTCAGTGTGACGCTGGCCCGCACTGTCCAGTCCAATTTGACACCTGATGCGAACACATGTTCGACTCCCGTCCGGGCCGCCGGGAACCGGGGCGGCCCGGGAACGTGAACGCGAGCAGGTGACCTGAGGTGAACGAGTGGCCGTCGACCGTGCGGAAAGTGGATCCGCCGATTCCCGTGTGGGTGGGCGTGCGCAAGCTGCTCGTGCTCGGAGCCGAGATCCTCGCGCCGCGCGACCGCGCCGGGCTGCGGATCGAGACCGAGCACCCCGGATTGCTGTTCGAATGGGCGCGCCGCGAGGACGGCGGGCTGCTCGGCTGGGTCACCTACCAGCTCGTCACCGCAGACGACCAGTGGTCGCGGCCGGTCAGCCACTACGTGCCCGCGCACCTGCTCCGCCGCCGAGGACCCGCCCGGCGCCAGCAGTACGGCGACTACCGGCCCCGGACCCACGGCTGACCGCGCCCGGGTAGTAATTTCCCTTGCGAGCGAGGGGAGCGGACGAGAAGTGGCACGGCTACATGTCGGCTGCGCGATGTGGACGCACAAGGCGTGGCCGGGGCGGTTCCTGCCGCAGTCGCTGCCGGCGAAGGAGCGCCTGCGGGCCTACGCCGGCTGGTGCAACGCGGTCGAAGGCAACACCACTTTCTACGCGACCCCGGCCCGGAACACCGTCGAGACGTGGGCGCAGCAGACCGGCCCCGATTTCCGGTTCGTGGTCAAGGTGCCCAAGACCGTGACGCACGAGCGGCGGTTCGCCGGGGTCGAGACCGAGATGCGGGCGTTCCTGGACGCGCTCGAACCCCTCGGCGAGCGGGCCGTGCTGTGGACCCAGGTGCCTAGTTCGTTCGGCCCTTCGGACGTCGACGTCCTCGGCCGCTTTCTGCGGCGTCTGCCCGCCGACCGGCAGCGCGCGGTGGAGGTTCGCCACCCCGAGTTTTTCACCGATGCCCGCGCGACGTCGTTGCTGGAAGAGACGCTCGCGACCGCGGACGCCGAGTGGGTGCCGTTCGACACCACGGTCTTTTTCCAGCGTCCGCCGGCCAGCGAGGCCGAGCAGGACGCCTGGGCCAAGAAACCGCGGCTGCCGCGCCGGACGCGGGCGCTGACCGGCCGGCCGATCGTCCGCTACCTGGGCCGCGATTCGGTGGAGGAGACCGTCGAGGGGTGGCGGCCGTGGGCCGAGGTGGTCGCGGACTGGGTGCGCGAAGGTCGTTCGCCGACGGTGTTCCTGCACACTCCCGACAACGACGAAGCACCGGCGCTCGCCCGCCGGTTCCACGAGGACGTGCGCGCGTTGGCGCCTGGTCTGGACGCGTTGCCCGAGCCGGAACCGGTGGAACCCGCGACGCTGTTCTGAGCGCCGGGCGGTCAGCCGGACCGCACCAGAGCCACGACCCGTTCCACCGCCGGATCCCGTTGTCCCGCACGGACAGCCGCGACGACGGTCAGGGCCAGATTGTCGGCTGAGTCCTCTTGGTCCAACGTCCGGAACACCACCCCGGGCAGCGCGCCGGCGGGCATCTGCTCGGGCACCAGGCACACGCAGTTCCCCGCCGCGACATGGCTGATCAGGCCGGGAAGGCTGTCCGCACGGGCTCCGTCCCGCGGGGCGAAACCCGCGGCGCGGCAGGCGGCGGCGACCTGTTCGGCGAGCCCGGCCAACGCGGTCAGCGAGGGCAGCGAGAAGTTCTCCCGGGCGAGGTCGGCCAGTCGCAGGGTCGCCCGCTCGGCGAGCGGATGTCCGGCGGGCAGCGCGACGGCGAGCCGTTCGGTCGCCACCGTGCGCAGGTCGAGTCCGTCGGGGTCGGCGAGCGGGCCGCGCACGAAAGCGAGGTCGAGCCTGCCGGAGCGGACCATCGACGCGAGTTCGGCCGAGGTGTTCTGGTGCAGGTGCAGGCGCAGCCCGGGAAAGCGGTCCCGGGTCAGCCGGAGCACGCGCGGCAGAAACGTGTAGGAGATGCCGCTGATGAAGCCGAGGTGCAGTTCGCCCTCGGTGCCGCTCGCGATCCGCTGCGCGCGGCCGACGGCGGCTTGCTGCGCCTCGAGCAGGTGCCGGGCGTCGCGGGCGAACGCGGAGCCGGCCGCGGTCAGCCGCACGGCGCGGGTGCTGCGGTCCAGCAGCCGCACGCCGAGGCCGCGTTCGAGGCGCTGGATCGCCTGGCTCAGCGGCGGCTGGCTGATCGAAAGCCGCGCGGCGGCCCGGCCGAAGTGCTCCTCCTCGGCCAGCACGACGAACTGCTCCAGCAGGCGAGTCGTCAGATCCATATCCCACAGCATATGGATCAGCGGCCAAGAAGTATTGGCGGTAGATCAATGACCTCCTTTTGACTGGGCACAGCTGCCGAGAAAACAGGAGGTGCGGGCGATGTCGCCTGGCGAGGTGGACGGGAAGCCGCGAGGCCCGCTGACCGGGGTGCGGGTGGTCGAACTGGCCACCGTGATCATGGGCCCGTACGCGGGCGCGCAACTGGCCGACCTCGGCGCGGACGTCGTGAAGGTCGAGGCTCCTGGCGGGGATCCGACCCGGCACTTCGAGCCGCGCCGGCACCCCGGGATGGCGGGCGCGGCGCTGAACTTCAATCGCAACAAGCGCAGCGTGTGCCTCGACCTGAAGACCGGGACGGGGCGCGACGCGCTGCTCGCGCTGCTGGCGACCGCGGACGCGTTCATCACCAACATCCGGCCGGGCGCGCTGGCCAGGCTCGGGCTGGCGTACGACGACCTGGCGGACGGGCACCCGGGGCTCGTCTACGTGAACGCGCAGGGTTTCCGGAGCGATTCCGCACTCGGCGACAACGCCGCCTACGACGACATCCTCCAGGCCGCCTCCGGTCTGGTCTGGCTGAACGAGCAGGTCACCGGCGAGGCCTGCTACGTGCCGACGGTGCTGGCGGACAAGGTGTGCGGCCTGTTCATCGTCCAGTCCGTGCTGGCCGCGCTGCGCCATCGCGACCGCACCGGCGAGGGCCAGCACGTCGAGGTCCCGATGGCCGACACGATGATCGCGTTCACCCTCGTGGAGCACCTCGCCGGAGCCTCGCTGGAACCGCCGGAGGAGCCCGGTTACGGCTACCCGCGCGTCCTGAGCAAACAGCGCCGGGCGTGCCGCACGGCGGACGGGTGGATGTGCATCCTGCCGTACAACGACCGCAACTGGCGCGATTTCTTCGCCCGGGCGGGCCGTCCCGAGCTTTCCGCCGACCCGCGCTTCGCGAGCATGCCGGCCCGGGTCGCGCACGCGGACGAACTGTACGAGCGGGTCCGCGAGCTGACCCCGCAGTTCACTTCCGCCCAGTGGCAGGAGTTCTGCGACCGCGTCAGCATCCCCGCGCATCCCGTGTACAGCCTCCAGGAAGCGGCCGAGAGCGACTACGCCCGGCAGGGCGGTCTCGTCCGGACCGTCCAGCACCCGACCGAGGGCGCCTGCCGCCTCGTGGCCCCGCCGGTGCGCTACTCCCGCACGCCGCCGGGGATCTACCGGCATTTCCCCGCGGTCGGCGCGGACACCGCCGAAGTGCTGGCCGAAGCCGGTTTCGACCCAGCCCGCCTCGGCTGATCCGAGCCCGTCCCCACGACAACGTCGTCGTCCCGAGGAGAACCCATGGCGCCGCCCGAACCCCTCGCCCCGCGTCCCGGAAGGGCGTGGACCGTCACCGCTCTCGTGCTGCTGTTCCTGCTGATCAACTACGCGGACAAGACAGTCGTCGGCCTCGCCGCCGAGCCGGTCATGAAGGACCTCGGCCTCGGCGAGGAGCAGTACGCCTTCGTCCAGTCCAGTTTCTATTTCCTGTTCAGCGTTTCCGGCATCGTCGTCGGGTTCGCCGCGGCGAAACGCCGCACTACGCGGGTCATGGTGGTGCTCGCCCTCGTCTGGGGACTGACCGCGCTGCCCATGGCCGCCGGGCTTGGCTTCGGCGCCCTGGTCGCGTCGCGGATCGCGCTCGGCGCGGCGGAAGGGCCCGCGGTGCCCGCGGCGACGCACACTGTCTACGGCTGGTTCCCCACGCGCGACCGCGCGCTGCCCAACGCGTTGGTCCACATTGGACCGACGCTCGGCGTCGTGGCGAGCGCGCCGCTGCTCAGCTGGATCATCGCGGATTTCGGCTACCGGACCGCGTTCGGCGTGCTGTTCGCGCTTTCCGTGCTGTGGGCGGGGGCGTGGCTGCTGTTCGCGAACGACGGCCCGTACGCCAAATCCGCCCCGCCGGCTGGCGCGAGCCGCGAACCGGTGCCGTACCGCGTGTTCTTCCGCTCCGGGACGGTGCTCGGCGCGATCCTCACCGGTTTCGTCGCGTTCTGGGCGACCGCCACCGCGTTGGGCTTCCTGCCTCGTTACCTGTCCGCCGGGCTCGGGATCGGACCTCAGCAGGCAGGCACTCTCTCCGCGTTGCCGTCGCTGTTCGCGACCGTCGTGATCGTGGTGATGGGGGCGGTTTCCACGCGGTTCCGGCGCGGGGGAGCGGGCAGCCGCCGGGCGTACTGCCTGCCCGGGACGGCGCTGCTCGCGATCTCCGGCGCCGCGATGATTCTCTTCCCGCACACGGAAAAGGTCACGGCGATCGTGCTGATCACGATCGCGTTCGGGCTGCCGAGCGCGTTCTATCCGATGGTGTGGCTGCTGATCGGGGAGCTGGTTCCGCCGGAGCGCCGGCTCGCCGTGACCGCCGCGACGACCGCTGTCGCCACTTCGGCGGGGGTCTTCGCGCCGCTGGTGATGGGCGGCTTCCTCACCGCGGAAAACGGGTACGCGGCGGGGTTCGGGGTGTGCGGCGCGCTGCTGCTGGCAGGAGCCGTCGTGGGCGCGGTGCTGATCAATCCGGAGCGAGATCAGCAGCGGCTGCCCGTGCTCTCCCGGAAAAGCGTCAGTGCCGCATGAGGCGCACCGATGAAGACGGAATCGCCACCCTCGTCCTCGACTCGCCGCACAACCGCAACGCTCTGTCGGTCCGGCTGGCCGGCGAACTCGCCGCGCAGCTGAGCCGAGCCGCCGAGGACCGGGCCGTCCGCGCGGTGCTGCTCACGCACACCGGCGAGACGTTCTGCTCGGGAGTCGACCTGGCCGAAGCTCGCGCGGGTACGGGTCTCGCCGCCGAGCAGCTGGCGAACCTGCTGCGCAGGGTCGTCGAGATGCCGAAACCCGTGGTCGCTCGCGTGACCGGACATGCCAGGGCGGGAGGGATCGGGCTGCTCGGCGCGTGCGACATCGTCGTCGCGGGCCCCGCCGCGAGCTTCGCGTTCACCGAGGTCCGCCTCGGGCTCGCCCCGGCTGTCCTGTCGGCCGCCGTGCTCCCGCGCGTGGATTCGCGGGCCGCCTCTCGCTACTACCTCACCGGAGAACGCTTCGACCCCGCCGAGGCCGCTCGGATCGGACTGATCACGCTGGCCGCGGACGACGTCGACGAGGCGCTCGAACCGGTGCTCGCCGGACTGCGCTCGGCCGCACCCGGGGCACTCGCCGCCGCCAAACACCTGACCACGACGGCAACGCGGCAATTCTTCGACGCTCACGCGGACGAACTGGCTGCCCTCGCCGCGCGGCTCGGAGAGGGCGTCGAGGCACGGGAAGGGATCGCCTCCTTCCTCGAACGCCGAAGCCCGGCCTGGGCGGCAACCCGTTTCGCCATCAGAAAGGAGACGCGATGATTTCCCCACCCGGTCTCGATGTCCGCGTCGAAGACCACATCGGCTGGATCGTCCTGGACCGGCCGCGGCAGAAGAACGCCTTCACCGGCGACATGCTGCGTGCTTGGGCCGAGGCGTACCGCGCTTTCCAAACGGACGACCAGGTTCGCGCCGTCGTCGTCACCGGCACCGGGGACGCTTTCTGCGCGGGCGCCGACCTCGGCGACCTTGCCCAGGCCCGGACCCCGCTGGGCAGCAGGCGGCTGATGACCGAGCACGTGCACCCGGTGGCCAAAGCCGCCGAGGATCTCGCCAAACCGCTGATCGCCGCCGTCAACGGGGCGGCGGTCGGCGCGGGCATGGACATGGCCCTGATGTGCGATTACCGGATCGCCTCCGAACGCGCGCGGTTTTCCGAAGGGTACGTGCGGGTCGGCCTCGTGCCCGGCGACGGCGGCTGCCATTACCTGCCGAGGATCGTGGGCCGGTCGCGAGCGCTGCGGCTGCTGTGGACCGGCGAGTTCGTCGACGCGGAGCAGGCGCTGGCCTGGGGACTGGCGGACGAGACCTGCCCGCACGACCAGTTGGCGGCGCGGGCCCGGGAATTCGCCGGGACGCTGGCGGCGCGGCCGCCGGTCGCCGTCGAGCTGATCAAACGCGCGGTCCAGGCGGGCGAGCACGCGGACCTGCGCACGTCGCTGGACCTGATCGCCTCGCACCAAGCCGTCGTCCAGGCGACCGCCGACTCCGCCGAAGCGCTCGCGGCGTTCGTCGGCAAGCGTCCGCCGCACTACCTCGGGGAGTGAGCCAGATGACCGAAAACCTTCGCCGCCGGGTCCGGGAGTTCCTCGCCGCCCGGCCGTTCGCCCCTCGCTGCGATTCCTGGGCGGGCGCGTACGACCTGGACTTCAGCCGCGCACTCGGCGAAGCCGGGCTGCTGGCCGTCTCCTGGCCGGAGCGCCTCGGCGGTGGTGGCGGCACCGCTGTCGACCGGCTCGTCGTCACCGAGGAACTGCTGCGCGCCGGGGCTCCGCTGGCCGCGCACTGGGTGGGGGAACGCCAGATCGGCCCGACCCTGCTCCGGCACGGCAGCCCTGAGCTGCAGGAGGAATTCTGCCCGCGGCTGGCGCGCGCGGAGTGCACCTTCGCGCTGGGGATGAGCGAACCGGACGCCGGTTCGGACCTGGCTTCGCTGCGCACGTCCGCGGTCCGGGACGGCGACGGCTGGCGCATCACCGGGCGCAAGATCTGGACCAGCGGCGCGCACCGAGCCAGCCACCTGTACGTCCTGGCGCGCACCTCCCGCGAAGCCGACCGCCACGACGGATTGACGGAGTTCGTCGTCGCGACGGACACTCCGGGGATCACCGTCTCGCCGATCCGGGACCTGCGCGGCGAACACCATTTCAACGAGGTCGTCCTGGACGAGGTGGCCGTTCCGGACCGATGGGTGATCGGCCGGGCCGGAGAGGGCTGGCGGCAGGTCGTCGGGCAGCTCGCGTTCGAACGGGGCGGGGCGGAACGGTTCCTCTCGACCTATCCGCTGCTGTCGGCCGTGCTCACCGCAGGACTCGCCGACGACACCGCCCGCCGCGAGCTGCGTGCGCTGGCCGCGCGACTGCAGATCCTGCGCGCCTGGGTGCTGGAGACCGCGCGAGTGCTCGACGCCGGGGGTTCCCCCGTGGTTCAGGCCGCGACGAGCAAGTACCTCGGCCATCAGTTCGAGCTGAGCGTCATCGAGTGGGCGCGGCCGCTCATGCCGCGAGCCGCTCCGGCCGTCCGCGCGCTCTACGACCAGGCCCTCGCCGCCGCGCCCGCCTCCGGCCTCCGGGGCGGCGCGGCTCCCGTCATGCTGTCGATGATCGCCAAGGACAACTGATGACCACACCTGCACTGGAAGCCGATCTGGACGCCTCGGTCAGCGAGGTGATCGCGAGCTGGGAACGACCCGGCGACCTGCGCGAACAGTGGCGGATCGCCGCCGGGCTCGGCTGGACCGCCATCCTGGACGAGTTCCGCGCCGACGATGCCCGGGACCTCGTCGACGCGGCCTGCGGCGCGGTCACCGCCCTCGGCCGCGGAGGGATCGCGCTCCCGCTCCGCCAGACTCTCGTCGCCCGCGCCGCGGCTCGGGCGACAGTGTCCACAGTGGACGCCATCTGTGTGCACCCGGCCGCACAAGGGATCTGGGCACCGATCGCGGATGTCCTGGTCGCCGCGGATGGCAGCGTCGCCGAGGGCGCGCCCGCCGAGACCGGACGAGATCTCGCGGACCGGCCGTACAGCCCCGTGCTGCCATCGGAGATCCCGTTGCGGCTCACCGCTTTGTCCGAAATCCTCCGGCACCAGGAGATGCTCGGCGCGGCCCAAGGCGCGGTCGCCGAAGCTCGCCGCTATGTCACCGAACGCGTCCAGTTCGGCAAGCCGTTGACCGCCATCCCCGCCGTCCGGACCACGCTGGGACAGCTGAAAGTCGACCTCCGGCAGCTGGAAACGGTCACGCACGAGGCGAGGCTGCGCCTTTTCGGCGAAGATCGCGCGCTCGCCTTCGCACTGGCCACCGCCCGCGAGGTCGCTGCGGCGGTGGCCCCGCGGATCGCGCAAACCGCGCATCAGCTGCACGGCGCGATGGGCGTCACGTACGAGGCCGCACTGCATTGGCGAACCCGGCTGCTGTGGGCGGATTGCGACGAGGGCGCGCGGTGGGGCGACGACGGCGGCGCCGCGATGCCGCTCGACGAGACGGAGCTCTGGTCGCTGACCGCTCCGGGCGGCCTCGTCACCTGACCCGCTCGGCCCGGTGCCAGGTCAGCCGGAACTGCACCGGGCGGTCCGGGCCTCCGCTGAGCCGCAGCAGACCGTCCGCGGTCAGTTCGGCCCAGTGCGGTCGCCCGGCTCCCGCGGTGAATCGCGTTCCTGACCGGGCAAGTCGCCGTCGCCGAGGCCGCTGTGGACGACCATCGCCGCGCGGTGGCTCATCTGCGGGCTGCGGAAACCTATCTCGACCAGGCCGGTGCAGCAGCGGCCCCCCGGTGGGCGCCTGCCACTCCGCCGCTCTGTCACACCATCACGCCGCTGTCCGGGCTTGCCTGCGGCCGCCCACCGCCTATTCCGCCGCGCGCTCGGTGGTGCACAAGGCGACCAAGCTCAGCCGCGCGGCGGCCTGAACCGGTTCCGCTCCGCGGCCGACGCCGAGGCGGATTTCCTCAGCGCTGCCAAGGGATTCGGTGACGACCCGGCGGCGCACGGCCGCGAGCGGCCCGAGTCCGGACAACGCCGTCGCCACCTCTTCGGCGACCGCCGTCCCGTCCGGGCTCGCCACGGCCATGCCGACGGTGGCCGCGCCGGACAACCATTCGGCGCGCACGTCCGAGAGCCGCCCGACCCGGTGCGCCGGGCAGGATCCAGCACGCGCCCATCCGAGCAGTTCGTCGCCGTCCGGAGCGCAGACCAGCAGCACGTCGCTGGCCGCGGCCACCGAGCGCAGAGCCTCGCGCCGATCCGAGGCCGCGTAACCGAACTCGCGGGGATGCGGTCCCCGCAACCGCGGAAACAGCTGCCGCAACGCTTTCACCGCGTCGGCGGCGTCCTCGGCGGGCGTCTCCGGCGCCACGACATACGAGACCTGGTCCGGATCGATCCCGCTCAACAACGCCTGGTCCAGCACGGCCGCCCGCACCGAATCCTGCCGGGCGCTCGCGACGACCGCCGCCGCGGGCTCCGGCGAGCCGACCACCAGCACCGTGTCGCCGCGCAAGGCGAATCTGCGCGCCCGCGCCGCCGCCGACGCCACCGCCCGCCCCGGTTCCGTCCCGATTTCGGACACCGCGACAAGAAGCCGCCTGGTGCGCACGACTGCCGACCACTGCTCGAGCAGTTCCCGCGCGGCCGCCCGCCCGGGCACGTCGGCGATTCCGGCCGCTACGGCGAGCCCGGCCGGCTGGCCGTCCTGGTCCAGGTACGACATCGCGCAGACGACGGCGTCGCTTTCTCCCTCCGCCGCGCAAACGTCGGCGACCCGGGCCGGAAAGCCGAGCCCGCGGGCGTGGTCGGCCAGGAGCGGAGCAGCCGGGCAGCGCACCGCTCCCCTCCGGGGATGGCCGAACCGGCCGGCCACGAGGAGTTCGCCGGGTGCGAGGCCGGAGGTGCGAAAGGAAAAACGTTCCAGGGACCTGCCGACCATAATCACTCCAGAAAGGGGAACGAGGGGCGTTTCTTCGACGCGAGCGCGGTGATCATCGGGCGCTCCGACTATCGCAAGCGGAGGCCCGCCGCCACAACGAAACCGCCGCTGCGCCACTCGTTCGGGGACACCTCCGCACGAGCGGTCGCGCGGCCGGAATTGCGGGAACGCGGAAGCCGGAAATCCCGGTCTCGAATTCTGGGAAATATCGCGGGCGGCCGAGGAAACCGGAGAGAAAATGAATGCGAGTAACATTCGCAACGACTCGGACCTTCTGCGGGACGCGGTCGTTGCGGTGCCGAAGAGGATCGATCGCGGGCCCGGCGGCGGAACGGCTCCCTACTCGGCGGGGACGAACGCGATCAGCCGCTGATGGGGATCGTCGAGGACTTGCAGCACCACTTGGTCCAGTGTCTCCTCGGCGCCGTCCGGGAGACGGAGGCGCACCCGGAGGCGGGTGTGCGGCCGGACGACGTCGTTGCGTTCCCAGAGGGCGGCGAAGGCGGGGTCCGTGCGGAGCAGTTCGTCGATCCAGTCCCCGGCGGGCGGACCGGCCGGCGTGCTCGCGCGCACGATGCCGATCACCGTGCGCCGCATCGCTTCCAGGTCCGGGAAACGGCTCTGGAACAGCGGATCGGTGAACAGCATCTGCACGTACCGGCGGCGCTCCGGCGGGACCGCGCCGAAATCGGTCAGCAGCCGCGCGGCCGCCGCGTTCCAGGCCAGGACCGCCGTCGCCGGTCCGACGAGGATCGCGGGCACGTCTCCCATCCGGTCGACGAGGCGGCGCAGCGGATCGCTCGGCTCGGGGTTCTCCGGCGGGGCGTCGGAGACGGAGACGAGGTCCAGTGCGTACCGCGTCTGGTCGGCGTCGAGCCCGAGGACGGCAGCAACGCGACGGATCACGTCGGTGCTCGGCATGACCCGGCCCTGCTCGATCCTCGTGTAGTACTCGTCGCTGATGAAGGCCGCCGCCGCGACTTCACCGCGCCGAAGACCGGGCACCTGCCGTCGCCCCCGTCCGGCGGAGACCGGCGGCGCGGCCTCGTCCCGCCGAGCGTGCAGGAAAGCCCCGAGCTGCGTGAGCCGCGGGTCGCGCGCCATCACCGAGGATCCCGGGGGAGGGGGATCGGATTCCTCCCCTCCCGCGCCGGGTGTACGCGCGGCACGGTGGAGGCATGATCGACCGCGAACGCATCGACGTCCACACCCACCTGGTCCCTCCGTTCTGGGGCGAGGCCCTCGCACAGCACGGCGGCGATTCGTCCGGCTGGACGCTGCCGCCGTGGACGCCCGACGACCACCTGAAATTCATGGACGCCAACGGCATCGCCACGAGCGTACTGTCGCTCACCGCCCCGAGCGTCGCGGGCTGGTCCGGCGCGGCGCGGCGCGAGACGGCCCGCCGGGTCAACGAATACACCGCCGACCTGGTGCGGGAACGCCCGGACCGGTTCGGATTGTTCGCCACCCTCCCGTTGCCGGATGTCGACGGAGCAGTGGCGGAAGTCGACCACGCCTTCGGAGCGCTGGGGGCCGACGGAGTGGTGCTCCTGTCCAACTACGACGGTGCTTACCTGGGCGACGACCGTTACTCGCCGCTGTGGGAGGCGCTGGATCGGCACCGGGCAGTGGTCTTCGTCCATCCCGCGCGTCCGCTCGTCCCGGTGCTGCCCGGGATTCCGGGGCCGTTGGTGGATTATCCGTTCGACACCACCCGCAACGCGGTGCACATGGTGTTCCACGGGATCACCGAGCGGTACCCGAACGTGCGGATCATCCTTGCGCACGCGGGCGGATTCGTGCCCTTCGCGGCGTTGCGGTTCTGCCAGCTGCAGGCCGCGCTGGAGCCCGCCGGGCCGACCGCGGAGGAGTTTCTGGCCCGGTTCCGCAGTTTCTATTGGGACACGGCGTTGTCGTCGGGGGAGTACGCTTTCGGTGCGCTGACCCGGTTCGCTGAGCCTGGGCGGATTTTGTATGGCAGTGACTTTCCTTATGCGCCAGCGGAAGTAGGGGGTCGCTTCACTGAGATGCTGGACGCGGAGAGCGGGTTGACTGCTGAGCAGTCTTTGGCGATCGACTGCGGGAACGCCCGCGCGCTGTTTCCTCGGCTGGGGTGACAGGGGGGCTGCTCTCGAATGCCGCGTCGCTGCCGAGATGGCAGACTCGAAGGAGATTCCTGCCCCGCGACGATTGGCTTTCCCTCAGTGACCACCGACCATCCGGGCGAAGCAAGTGCCTCAGTGACCCTTGCCGGACGCCTGACGCGGCTGCGGGAGTTCCGTTCGTCCGACGGC
Organism: Amycolatopsis sp. NPDC054798; assembly: GCF_053611505.1. Lineage (NCBI taxonomy): Bacteria > Bacillati > Actinomycetota > Actinomycetes > Pseudonocardiales > Pseudonocardiaceae > Amycolatopsis > Amycolatopsis sp. NPDC054798. Next base: position 36,387 of record NZ_JBSHAM010000075.1, read on the forward strand.
GCGGACGCGTTCGCGATCGTCGGCGACGACCGGGTGACCCGGTTCTTGTCGTTCGACAGCCGGAGCAGAACCGCCGCTCAATCGATGATCGACGACGCCGTCGAGCGGGCGAAAGTTCAGCCGCGCAACGAGTATTACCTGGCCATGACCCGGCTCGGCGACGATCGTCTGATCGGATTCTGCCGCCTCGGCCTGACCGGTGCGCGGGCAGCGAAACTCGGTTACGCCGTCGCAGCCGAACACTGGGGCAACGGCTACGCGTCCGACGCGGTGCGGAGCGTGCTCGGGTTCGCGTTCGGCCCGCTTGCCCTCCACCGGGTGACCGCGGCCATCGGCCCCGACAACACAGCCTCACAGAAAGTGGCAGAACGACTGGGGTTCGTCCGCGAGGGTGTCCTGCGCGATCACGTGTTCACGAACGGATTTTGGCGGGATTCCGTTCTCTACTCCATCCTTCCCGACGAATGGCGTAAACAGCAGCACACCTGGCCACCCCGGATCCCCACCACCGTCCCTCTTGGCACAGCCCTCGATCGGGTAGCGCCGCCGCGAGCGAAACCCCATGCCGCCGAAATTGTCGGTGCCCGCCGATACCGTGCCCCACATGACGCTTCTGAGGTTCTGCGAGGAAGACGAGTACCTGCCCGACTACGGCACCATCGTGCTTCGAGACATACCCCGCAACGAAAGTCTGCCCGCGCTGGACAACGAACTGCTCGGCGAAAACGCGACGGAGGCCTTGTCCGGCACGGTGGCGACGGCAGGCGACGGTTGGCTGCACGGCACGGCCGGCGATCCCTGGCAGGCCGTTCGCTGCGAGGCGCACGACAGCCCGCCGGAACTGCGCCTCGAAAACTGGGAAGAGATCGTCGAGTCGCCCTTCCACAGCCCGTCGGGGGTCGTGAGCCTGGGATCACTGACAGGCGGGACCTGGGGCGAGGAACTGGATCTGGGAGCGAAAGGGCTTTTCCGCGTCCGGATGTGCCGGAAAACGGCGGAACCCGGGGAGGAGGGCGACGTCTGGCTGTTCCAGTTCTGGCCGGTGCCGGACGAGGCGGAACCACCGCGCTGGCTCAAACGCACGCGTCCGGCGGTTCACCGGGAAGACCCCGGCTGGCAGCAGGTGCTCGGGTACCACATCATCGAAGTGTCGTGGTATTTCACGCTTGTCGGCATGCAGCGCCCGGACAATTGGCTGGACGAACCGTTGCCCGGCGAAGAGCAACCGTCGGAGAGCGTGTGCGCCCAGTTGGGTGTCGAGCCTCCGCGTGCGCGACGGGACGCGGTTCCGTTGCTGCTCGCTGCGGGGCTGCTTGTGGAGGACGGCACCGGCGGTTACTCGGCGGGAAATCCGCGGCGTGCCACGGAAGTGCTCGACCTCCCGGCCGACCTGGCGGCCCGGATGGATGCTGCCGCGGTCCGTGCGGCGTACGCCTGGCTCGCGGCCGACGTCGTCAGCATCGCGGCCTGGTCGAATCCGGCGCGCGTCGAGGATTTGGCTGCCCTGCTGGCGGTCCCGGAGGAAATAGTCGAGCCATTGCTGGAGTATTCGGTCAGCGACAAGCTGATCCGCCGGGAAAACGATGCCGTCACAGCCCTTCCCCGGCGGCCGCCGCGGATCGAGCCGGTACCTCAGCGTGTGGAGACCGTTCGCGGGAAGGAAACCGAAACTGCGCCCGGTGCTCCGCCGAAAGCGGGGTTCGTTTCCGGCGACGGCACGGTTGTCGTGTGGCGTGCGGGAGAGCCTGTGGTCCTCGCCCGGGTCGCGAGCGACTACCGCTATCGCGCATTCGAGACTCTGGCAGGTGTTTACGTCGCCGCGTCCGCTGAGCAAGGACAACTCATCGACTGGTCCGGGGCCGCCAGCCAGCTGCCGGTGGACTTGGGGTTCGTGCCGGTCCGCAGCGCTGACGGGCGGTATTTGGCCGGTGTGCAGACGCACGTCGGCCGAAAAACGTGGGACCAGGTGCATTTGTACGACGTGGCGACGGAAAAGACGTGGAGCCTGCCAAAGGCGGACGAGCTGACCCGAAACGTCCTGGGCATCCACGACGGCGCTGTCTACTTCGCCACCAGGTTGGGAGACGGGACGTTCACCGCTTCCCGCTGGACTCCGGGCGACGAACCTGTCGACCTCGCCTCGCCACTGCATCGGCTCGACCCGTTGTCCGGAGCCCAGTTGCGCGAGGAAGCCGGGGGAATGGCGGCGTTCACGGTGCACGGGGAGCATCATGAGGTGCCGGATCCCCATCGCTGGCGCTTCGTGCCGGGCGGCGCGCGGATGTATTCGTTCCGGTACCAGCCGCCCGCCGTGGAGTTGCTTGATCTGTCCACCGGGACGGTCACCGCGCAATCGCTGCCCGAGGGCTGCGATCTGGGCGAAACCGTTCCGACCGCACCGATCTGGGAAACTCCCGACACGCTGGTGTTCTCCCAGCCGCACCACGCGTCGACCCGCCGCGTCATCCGATGGCATGTGCCGGGAAACGCGTTCGAGCATTTCGACCTGCCCGAGATCGCCGGATACCGGCCGTTCCTGATCGAGCCGATCCTGGTCGGCAAGCCCGACGCCGGACAGGCCGGTGCTCCGGATCGCCGCCGTTCGCACGGCGACGACCCGGAGCAGCTGCCCAGCTCTGCCTCTCAGGTTCAGCGATGAGCCGCTGCGACCGGATTGGCGACAGCCAGCTTCCACACCGCGTATCCGATGGCGTCGGAGTTCTTCTCCAGCGGCGTGTCCGGGATGTTCGAGGTCGTGTCGCACGCTCGGTGGTAGCAGTTGTCGAACGCTGCGCCCGCCGTGCCGCCCCACTTCTGCGCCTGCTCGTAGCTCTTGATGTCGCCCGCGCCGGTCGCGAGGCCGCCGACCGGGATCCCGGCGCGCTTGAACGACGCGTGGTCGGACCGGCCGTCGCCCTCGGTGTCTCCCTCGGTCTCGATGCCGACGGAGGCGAAGTACTCGTCGAAGACGGCCTTGACCGACGCGACGTCGTCGTAGACGAAGTAGCCCCAGTTCTTCGAGCCGATCATGTCGAAGTTGAGGTAGGTCTTGATTTTCGCGCGCTCGGTGCTCGACAGCGTGCTGACGTAGTACCGCGAGCCGACCATGCCGGACTCCTCGTCGGCCCACCACGCGAACCGGACGCGCTTGGCCATCGCCGGGTTGGTGCGGGCCAGCGTCAGCGCGACCTCGAGGATCGACGCGCTGCCGGAACCGTTGTCGTTGATGCCGGGGCCCGCGCTCACCGAGTCGAGGTGCGCGCCGAGCATGAGGACCTGGTTCGCGTCGCCCTGCGGCCATTCGGCGATCAGGTTCTGCGACCGTCCGGTGCAGTTCGTGCAGGTCTGCCGTTTCGTGGTGTAGCCGGCGTTCTTGAGCAGGCCTTCCACATAGGACACCGACGCCGCGTAACCGCCGCCGCGCGGCGAACGCGTGCCGCCGTTGTTGCGGGCGATGGTCTGCAGCTGGTTGAGATGCGTCTTGATGTTGGCCAGGGAGATGTCCGGCGCGGCGAGCGTCGAGGCGGGCGCGGCGGTGGCCGCGGGCACGCTGACGACGACGCCCAGTACCGCCGCCAGGGCGGTGACCCCGGCGCCGATTCGTGTCTTCCATTTCATGGCGGTGCGTTCCTTCGGTTGGGGGAGCGGGGTTCCTCGGGGATCCGGCCCGCGCGGCCGGGCCCCGCCGCTCGGCGGAGAGCGGGGCCCGGCCCTGTCTA
>NZ_JBSHAM010000076.1:0-38633 GCF_053611505.1 Amycolatopsis sp. NPDC054798
CTTCCTGGCTGTCCTGCTCGGCAGGCTCCGGGTCGGGGTCCGGGAAGCGGTTGCGGAGCGAATCGAGCATGACGGCGCGGGTGTCCGGGTCCTCGTCGCCGAGACTGCGTCCCATCACCTCGGCCACGCGGTCGGTGATGCCCGACTGCGCCTTGCGCATGGTCTCGAGCACCATCCTGGAGAGCTCCTCCGGCGGGATGGTGCGCGTGCGGGAACTGAACACCAGGTCCGACACGACCCCGTCGGCCCCGACGGTGACCTTGACGGTCCCGTCCGGGCTCGTCGCGGTCAGCCGCAGCTGCTCGGTTTCCTGCTGGGCCGCCGCGTAGCGCTCCGCCTTGCGGGCGAACCCGGCCGCCCATTCGTCCATTCGCCGGATTGCGTCGTCGGGGTCCCTGATCAGGTCGCCCAGCCCACCCGCGCTGGTCATGCTTTTCGTTCTCCTCGAATCCCGTCACCCGCGCCGCTGCGGGCGGGTCTAGTCCTCGCCGCGACCGGCACCGTCATCCCGTCGACGGTACTCGCCCGCCGCCGCGCCGCGAGGGCGGCGCCTCGCTACGTCTCGTCCGGCGAGACGTCCCGGTTCGTCCGCAGCGGAGCCTCGGCCCGGTCCTTCGGCTGCAAGGGCTCCGCGCTTTCGTACCGGGCTTCCGCGGGCGTGAAGTCCCGGTTGAACGGCACGTTCTGCCCGGCCGGGGCCTGCACCCCGACCCGGTACCGGTCTTTCAGCTCCGCGGCGTTCTCCTTGCTGAGCGGCCCTTCGGTCGCGACCTTCTTGAACGGCTTCGACTGGCCCTCGTCGCCCTCCTGGTAGGACTTCGCGGCGGTCCGCACGTTGTCCGCGGTCGCCTGGACGCCTTCGATCGCCCCGCTGATCGCTTCCTTCGCCTTCTCGCCGGTCGGGTTGATGATCGGCGGGAGGAACGCGCACAGCAGCCCGTACGCGTCGTCGGACATCGCGTAGTTCGCCGCCTGCGCCGCGGTGTTCAGCCGGTCCACCAGGCCGTCCAGGTGGCTCGCGTGCGCCACGAGGTCGTCGGGTTCTACACGGAACCCCTGTGCGCCTCCGCTCATCGCCGCCTCACTTCCAGTCCTTGTTCTTCCAGTCGCCGATCACCGGCGGGGCGACGACCTCGTCCGGCGCGAAGAACGACGGGTCGTCCGACTCGACGAAGCTCGCGACCTTGTGTTCCTTGTCCTCCGGGCCCTTGCCGCCCTTGCCGCCGCCCATGGCTCCCATGCCGGGAGCGCCTGCGGCGCCCTTGCCTCCCGCGGCGCCCGAACCGGGACCGCCGCGCCCGGCGACGCCTTCCTCGGCCGGGCCGGAACCGCCCGCGCCGCTGAACGCGCCCCCGCCGCCGGAGCCCGGGCCGCCCTTGATTCCGCCGAGGCCGCCCGCACCGCCGCCGCCGAGCCTGCTGCTGATGCTCTCGCCGTTGACGCCGCCGATCTTGCCGATGCCGCCGAGCTTCTCCCCGCTCGGCCCGGTGCCGCCGCCCGGGAACAACGGCTTGCCGTCCGGCCCGATTTTGCCGGGATTGAACGGCTTCGGCTCGTACGGCTTGATCCCGCCGGGGCCCTCGGGGATCGAGGGCTTGAACGGCTGCGGCTTGTACGGGTTCGGCTTGTACGGGTCCCCGTCCTTGATCGTGGGCGGGGTGAACGTCGGCGGGGTGAAGTTCGGGCCGCTGCCGCCGGGACCGCCGGTGTTCGGGATCGGCGGGATGTTCGGCGGGGTGAAGTTCGGGCCGCCGCCGCCAGGACCGCCGCCCGGGATGGGCGGGATGTTCGGCGGGGTGAAGCCCTGCGCCTTCGTCGAACCCGGGTCGTTCGACCCCGGGATCGGCGGGAACGACCCGCCGGGACCGCCGCCGCCCGGGCTTCCGCCGCCGGGGCCGCCCTCCGGGATCTTCAGCGACGCGGGGTCGAACCTGTGCTCGGGCTGCTGCCCGCCGGGACCGCCGGTGACGCTGCCCGGGCCGCCGCCGTAACCGCCGGGACCGCCGCCCGGGCCCAGCGGCTTGCCGTCCGGGCCGATCGGCCGTCCGTCGGGCCCGATCGGCTGCCCGTTCGGGCCCACCGTCGTCCCCGGCGGGCCGATCGGCTTGCCGTCGGGACCGAGCGGGCGCCCGTCCGGGCCGATGAGCTGGCCGTTCGGCCCGACCGTGGTCCCGGGCGGGCCGATCGGGTTGCCGTCGGGGCCGATCGGGCGGCCGTCCGGGCCGACCCGCAGCCCGCCCGGCGCGCCCGCGCCGCCGCCCGCCGGGGCGCCCTGGACCATGGGCTGCAACCGGTCCGTCTCGGCGGGCAGCTTCGGCGGTTCGGCGAACCGCGGCGTCGCCACCGCCCCGCCGATCGTCTGGTCGTACCGCGTCATGATCTGCGCGGCCTGGTCCCGGGCGGCCTGCTGGTCGGTGAACGTCTTCATCGCCGAGGAGTAGGCCACGACGTACGCGGCCGGGTCCTTGATCGTCATCAGGACCTTGTTCGCGTCCTGCGCCGAGAACTTCACCGGCGGGTTGGCGTTCATCGCCTTCTGCGTCTCGTTGAGCGCCTGCGAGTGGACCTCCTGCTGGCGCCCGGTCAGCGTCGCGCCCTGCGCGGTGGCTCCGAGCCACTTGCCGACGTTGGCGAGGTGCACGCGCGCCGCGTCGCCGCCGGCGCCCTTCCAGTCCGAGGTGCTCGCGTTGATCGCGTCGCCGAGGTTCTTCTGGTGCGTCGCCAGCTCGTTGCCGAGGCTGACCCAGGACTCCGACGACTCGGCCACCGCGGCCGGGTCCGCGTGCGTGGTGATGGCCTCGACCATCTGCTCGTGCGTCGCGTTCTTCCAGTCGGTGTGCGGGGCGGCTCCCGGGTCGCGCATCTCCAGGTCCTTGCCCAGATGCTCTTTCGACTCTTTCAGGTTCCGCTCGTACATCTTCTGGACCAGCTGGTCGCGCAGCTTCCCCTGGACGTTCGGGAACAGCCAGCCGTTGAACATGGCGTCGATCTTGCGCTGCGCGTCCTCGCGCAGCTGGTCGCCCGAGGCCACGTCGTCCGGGCGCACCGGGCCGATGTAGTACTTCGACGAGGGGTCCAGCGTCGGGTTGTAGAGCGCGGTGTTGCCCGGGTCGTAGTCCGTCGAGGAGGGATCGGAGACGGACTCGGCGGTCGGTTGCTTCTTCTCGGCCACTGGTCTCCCCTTCAGCCCTGTTCTTCGGCGGTGCGGTGGATGCGCTCGAAGGTTTCCCTGGAGCTGTGCTCGCGCTCCTTGTAGTTCTTCTTCGCGAGCTTGATCGCCTCGACGTAGGTCGGGAACTCCTTGTGCGCCGCCTGCAGCTGCGTGACCAGGCCCTGCTGGTCGCGCGCGGTCTCGGCCATGTGCTTGCTGACGAAGACCCCGGCGGGGCTTTTCGACATCGCCGGGACCTCGGCGATCTTCTCCATCAGCCGCACGTGCGCCTCCATGGAGTCGAGCACGCCCTGGAGCGCGGCGATCATCTTGTCGCCGGTGTTGTCGTCCACCGCGAAGGATCCGCGCTCGGCCAGCGTCTTCAGCTGGCGCGCGGGAAGGAAGTCGGTCCGCGCCGCCACGGTCGCCGTCTTCGCATCCACCACCGTCGCCGGTGTCTCGTCGGTCATCGGGACCTCGTTCTCCTCGTGAACTGTCGCCGCTGGGGGAAAAATGCTCAGTAGACTTCGGAAACCGCCTGCTGCACGGCCCGCACGAGATCGCGGTGCCCGGCAGGCAGGTATTCGGCGGTCAGGTCGCCGGCCTCGCCGACCGCCGAGGTGATCAGGTAGCGGCCGTCGGCGGTGTCGAGCCAGCCGATCGGCGAGCCGCCGCGCCGCTCGCCGTGGCGGCCCCAGCCGCTCGCGACGATGTGCCCGCCGCCGAGCCGGGGCTGGGCCAGCACGCGTTCGAGCACCTCTACCCCGCCGGGGGCGGCGCGGGAGACCCGCGGGTCCGGGCGGCGCGGCTGCACGCGCCCGCTGACCTCGATCATCCCGAACGCGTCGGTCTCTTCCTCGTCCTCGGCCGCCTCGGCGCGCCGGCGCGCGGTCATCGCGGAGACCTCGCGCTCGGCCGTCTGGCGGATCGTGTGCGCGCCGGTGCTGGCCGGGCGAGCGCGGGGCAGCACCCCGGCGATCACCTCGACGAGCTCCTCGTCGTCGAAGAGCGAGAACAGCAGTTCGTCGGTCTTCGCGTCCTGGGTGATCCCGAGCGCCTGCCTGCCGTCGCTGAGCGCGACCACCGCGATGTCCGCGCCGAGGCCGTCGATGCCGCTGACCGCGACCGAAACCCGCGGCTTCGCGAGCAGTGCGAACGCGGTGCGCACGTACGGGCTCAGTTCGTCGCCGACCGAGAGCCTGCGTTCCTCGATCGCGTCGTTCACGACCTTCGCGACCTGCACGTACCGGTCCGGTTCCGCGGGCACGGACCCGATCCGGAGCGGGAACTGGCGGATGTTCCCGCCGGTCGCCTCCCCGATCACCAAAGCTTCGACGACGTCGAGAACGAACTCGAACCTGTCCGCCATCCCGAGGGCATCCTTCCCACAGCCGGGTCGGGCACAGCCGCCTCGGCACCCGTGTGAGTGACGCCGGATTGCGTTGCCGTGCCTGGGATTCGCAATGGGGAAAGACTATCAGTCCGGCAGGGGCCGGTGATCACCGCGGGGACAGCTGCCCCAATGTACCGAGGGCCGTGTCCGAACAGACATGACCTGCGGTTTCGCCCTGCGAGCCGCTTGACGCGCGCCCCCGGGGCGGCCGGAATTCCCGGGTGCGAGAAAGCCGACAAAAGGCCGCCGCGGATCGCGGCGGCCCGTTGCCGTGCCCGGTTTTACCGAGTTGTTCGCCCGGCTGTCGCCAGTGTTTCGCCGGTTCGTCGCTCCACTATGGACGGAAGGGCTCAGCGGACGCCGCGCGCCCGTTCGATGTCCGGTGAGCGGTACATCCGCTCCGGAATCCGCGCCAGCGTCGATTCGCGCACCTGCGGCCCGAGCCCGTACAGCTTCTGGAAGCTCATGATCAGCGGCCGCCAGGCGTCCGGGTCGACGTGGTCGTCGGTGCCCGGCACCCGGATGTCGTCGTGCACGAACACCCGCTGCACGCGCACCTCCAGCCCGACGATGCCGCCGCGCTGCGCTTCGTCGTCCTCGGCGAACGGGTGCACGGACTCCAGCACCGCTTCCATCGCGACCGGGCACTCGGCGACCCGGGGCGGGGCGACGGTCTCCGACGGCACCGGCGTGAGCCCGGCGCGCCCGAACTTGTCCGCGACGTGGAAGTAGCCGCGCTCTTCCTTCCGCGGCGGCACCGGATCGGACCCGGTGGTCAATGCCAGCCGGTCCACCGCGGCGGCCATCGCCGAGGACGGCAGGTTCAGCACGCATTCCCGCGTGCGCAGCAGGTTGAGAGTCGTCTTCGACCGCGCGCCGAGGCCGAGCATCGCGCGCCAGCCGAGCCAGAACGCCGACGACATCGGGGCCAGGTTGGCCGAACCGTCCTCATTGGACGTCGACAGCAGCACCACCGGGGTGCCGAAGTACAGGATGCCGGGCTCGATCGCGGTGTGGGCGGGAAAAGTCGTGTTCACGCCGCCCAGTCTGGCTCCCCCGGCGGGGCGTCGCTGGCGGAAATCAGCCGTCGCTTTCCCTGCCCGGAAGGTCCGTGAAGGGCTCCTTGAAGGAATCTGATTCCCTCAAGGAGCCCTTCACGGACAGTCAGGCGACGCCCGCGGCGGACAGTGCCCGTCCGGTGAGGACCCGCGCGAGGTGACGCCGGTACTCGGCCGTGGCGTGCGGTTCCTCCGGCGGCGAAGTGTCCTCCGCAGCCAGTTTCGCCGCCTCCGCGGCGGTGGCGCCGTCGGCCAGCGCGCGTTCGGTGGCCGACGCTCGCAGCGGCGTCCCGCCCATGTTGATCAGGCCGACCGAACGCCCGGCGACCGCGACGCCCACGATCGCCCAGTCGATGGCGCGGCGGGTGAACTTCTCGAAGCCCCAGCCCAGTCCGGCCTGGCTCGGCAGCCGGATTTCGGTGAGCAGTTCGTCCGGTTCCAGCGGCGTCGTGAACGGCCCGAGGAAGAACTCCGCTGCGGGGATCCGCCGCTCCCCTCGCGGCCCGCGGGCGACGAGCGTGCCGTCCGCCGCGAGCACCGCCGCCGGAAGGTCCGCGGCCGAGTCGGCGTGCACCAGCGAACCGCCGATCGTGCCGCGGTGGCGCACCTGCGGATCGCCGACCGACCCGGACACGTGCGCGATCAGCGGCGCGTGCTCGGCGAGCACCGGGTCGTGCTCGAGGTCGTGGTACCGCGACAGCGCCCCGATCACCACCTCGTCCCCGTCGGCCCGGACGAACTTCAGCTCCCGCAGCGACGCGATGTCCACCACGACCTCCGGCGCGGCGAACCGGAGCTTCATCAACGGCAGCAGCGAATGCCCGCCCGCGAGCAGCTTCGCGTCCTCGCCGTGCTCGGCGAGCAACGCGAGCGCTTCGTCCACAGTGGACGCGCGGCGGTAGGCGAATTCGGCCGGGATCACTGAGCCACCTCCTGCCCGGAAGCGTCGATCACGGCGCTGACGATGTTGTGGTAGCCGGTGCAGCGGCAGAGGTTGCCCTCCAGCGCCGCGCGGGCCTCGTCGCGGGTCGGCTTCGGGTTTTCCTTCAGCAGCGACACCGTCGCCATCATCATGCCGGGCGTGCAGAAACCGCACTGGAGACCGTGCTGCTCGCGGAACGCGCGCTGCACCGGGTGGAGGCCGTCCGCGCCCGGTCCGGACGCCAGACCCTCCACAGTGGTCACTTCGTGCCCGTCCGCCTGCGCGGCCAGCACCGTGCAGGATTTCACCGATTCGCCGTCGAGCAGCACCGTGCACGCCCCGCAGGACGTGGTGTCGCAGCCGATGTTCGTGCCGGTGAGGCCCGCGGTGTCCCGCAGGTAGTGCACGAGCAGGGTGCGGTCGGGCACCTCCTGCTCGACCGTCTTCCCGTTCACCTCGATCGAGACCCGCACGTCAGTTCGCCTTCCTAGCGTCGTTCAGCGCCGTCCACACCCGCAGCGGGGTGGTCGGCATGTCCAGGTGCCGCACGCCGAGGTGGGCGAGCGCGTCGACCACCGCGTTGTGCACCGCGGGCGTCGACCCGATCGTCGCCGCCTCGCCGATCCCCTTGACCCCCAGCAGGTTCCGGGTCGTCGGCGTCTCCATGTCCACCAGTTCGAAATCGGGCAGCTCCGGCGCGGTGACGAACGAGTAGTCGGCCAGCGTCGCCGTGGTCGGGTTGCCGTCCGCGTCGTAGCTCATCACCTCGAGCAGCGCCTGCGCGATGCCCTGGCCGAGCCCGCCGTGCCGCTGGCCGCGGAAGGTCAGCGGGTTGACGATCGGGCCCGCGTCGTCGAGCGCGACGAGCCTGCGCACCTCGACCTTGCCGGTTTCGGTGTCCACCTCGACGACCGCGAGGTGCGCGCCGAACGGGAACGTCGGCGCGCCGTCGCCGAACCAGACGTCGGCGGTGAACCCGTCCGCCTCGGCGGCGACCCTGGCCCAGTCGAGCGTCGTGCTGGACGGCGCGCCGCGGACCTGCCAGACGCCCCGTTCGGCGTCCAGCTCCAGGTCGTCCGGCGCGGCTTCGAGCAGTTCCGCCGCGACCTGGCGGGCCTGCGCCACGACCTCCTCGGCCGCCTGCCGGATCGCCGATCCGCCGAGCTGCAGCGAGCGCGAGCCGAACGTCCCGATCGCGCGCGGGACCTCGTCGGTGTCGCCGTGCCGCACGGTGATCTTGTCCATCGGCACGCCCAGCTGGTCGGACAGCAGCATCGCCAGCGACGTCCCGAGCCCCTGCCCGTGCGGGGAACTCCCGGTCCACGCGGTGACCGAACCGTCCGGGTGCACGTCGACGCGGCCGCTCTCGCCCGCCGCGTCGCCGCCGGTGATCTCCACGTACGAGGCGATGCCGAGCCCCAGCGCCACCGGATCCCCGGCCTCGCGGCGCTTCTTCTGTTCCTCGCGCAGCTGCGCGTATCCGGCCGCGTCGAGCACCTTGTCGAGAGCCGCTGCGTACTCGCCGGTGTCGTAAGAGCCGCCAGTCGGTGTCTGGTAAGGGAATTCCTCGGGACGGATGAAGTTGACCCGCCGCACGTCCGCCGGATCCATCCCGATTTCCGCGGCGAACAGGTCGATCGCCCGCTCGACCGCGGCCGTCGCTTCGGGACGGCCCGCGCCGCGGTAGGCCGCGATCGGCGTGGTCGTGGTGACCACGCCGCGGCTGCGCGTCTGCACCACCGGGAAGCGGTAGACGCCCGGAGCCATCATCTCGGTGAGCGTCGGCAGGAACAGCGCCCGCGGGTACGCGCCGGTGTCCTGGAGGACGTCGAGCCGGTACGCCAGCACGGTTCCGTCGCGCTTGCCGCCGATGGTCACGGTGTTGCGCTGCGCGCGGCCGTGCGTCATCGCGGTGAGATTCTCGCTGCGCGACTCGGCCCACCGCACCGCGCGGCCGGCGCGCTTCGACGCCCAGGCGAGCAGGACTGCTTCGGGATCCGCGCCGATCTTCGCACCGAACCCGCCGCCGACGTCCGGCGCGATCACCCGCACCAGGTCCTCGCCGATGCCGAGCCCGCCGGCCACGGTGCTGCGGCCGATCTGCGCGTTCTGGGTGGAAAGCCACAGCGTCACCCGGCCGTCCTCGCCCCAGGCGACGGACGCGCCGCGCGGTTCGACCGGAGCCGGGGCCACGCGCTGGTTGAGGATTTCCTCGGTGACGACGACCTCGCAGCCCTCGAACACCGAATCGTCGAACTCCTCCGGGCCGTGGGTGTGGACCACGTTGCTGCCGTGGTCCGGGAACACCAGCGTTTCGCCGGCGAGCGCGGTGTCGAAGTCCGCGACCGCGTCCAGCGGGTCGTAGTCCACATCGACCAGTTCGGCCGCGTCGGCGAGCTGGTAGCGCTCCTCGGTGAGCACCAGCGCGACCGGCTCGCCGACGTAACGCACGACGTCGCCGGCCAGGAACAGCTCCGCGACCGGACCCGCCTTGCCCGGTTCGAGGTCGAGGTCCGCCGCGGTGTAGACCGCGACCACGCCCGGCGCGGTGCGGGCCTCCGCCACGTCGATCCCGGCGATCCGCGCGTGCGCGATCGGGCTGCGCACGAAGACCGCGTGCGCGGCTCCGGCGAGCGCTTCTTCCTTGAGGTCGTCGACGTACGTTCCGCCCGCGGTGATCAGCTTCTCGTCTTCGACGCGCACCACCCGGGTGCCGACAATGCTCATCTGTCCTCCTGCTCGGGTACCCCGCCGACTATGCCCGCATCCGCCGCTTCGCGTCAGCCCGAATCGGTCTGCCACGCCGGAATCGCGGGCGCGCAGCCGCGTCGCGGGAAGATAGCGCACCGATTCGCCCGGGCGGGCGGCTGACTCCGCTGGACGATCAGCGGACCTCGGCGAACGTGGTGAAGATGCCGCTCTTGCCAAGGCGCAACGGGAAGCGCATCGCCCCGGCCGCCTGCGTCAGATCCGTCAGCTGGCGAGTCGACCGGTCTGCGCGCAGCGCGCCAGACAGCTGGCCAGTCAGGTGTCGAGCGTCGTACTTGCGCGTTACCCGCTGCGCGTCAGCCCGAATAAGCCTGCCAAGCCAAAACCGCCGCCAGCGAAAGCCCGCCGAGCCCGATCGCCACCCGCAGCGGCGTCGCGGGCAGATAGCGCACCAGCACCGACCCCAGCCAAGAACCCGCCACCGACCCCAGGCACACCGCGATCGCCGCGGGCCAGAAGACCTTTCCGGTGAAGGCGAACACCAGCGCCGCGATCAGGTTCGCCGTGCCGGTGGCGATGTTCTTCGCCGCGTTCGTGCGGGCCAGCGACTGGCTCCACACCGTGGTCAGCAGCGCGAGCATCAGCACCCCGGCCGCCGCCCCGAAGTACCCGCCGTACACCCCGACGAGGAAGGCGGCGATCCCGGTGAGCGGGCCGATTCCGCGGTGTTCGCGGTGCTCGGCCATCCGCCGCAGCCGCGGGCCTGCCATCAGCACGACCGACGCGCCGCCGATCAGCCACGGCACGACGACGGTGAACGCGTCCGGCGAGCTGACGAGCAGCACCAGCCCGCCGCACGCCCCGCCCGCCGTCGTGATCAGGCACAACGGCAGCAGCCGGCGGCCTTGCCCCTTCAGCTCCGGACGCGCGCCGACCGCGGCCCCGGCGGTCGTGCCCAGCATCGCCACGGTGTTGGTCATGTTCGCCACGACCGGCGGCAGTCCGGCGGCGAGCAGCGCCGGGTACGACACCAGCGAGGCGAGGCCGGCGGTCGCGCCGGTCAGCCCGGCCCCGACCCCGGCCAGCACGAGCAGCAGGAATCCGCCGGGGCCAGTGATCACGTTGTCATCTCAACACGGCGGTCCTGGTGTATTCCGGCGGGGGACGACAGCCGGAGCAGCGCTCTCCCGGCGGAACGTATAGGGCGTTATACATTTTCGTCCGCCGTTGTCCGAAACCGGACGGGATCGCCCCGGAGGGTTGCCCGGCCGCGCGGCCGCCGCACAGAATCCGCGCTGACAAGGTTGTCACCAGGCTGGAGGACGCGGGATGGACGGGTTCACCCGGCGGCAAGCGCTCGGTCTCGCGGGCGCCGGGGCCGCGGCGCTCCTGCTCTCGAGTCCCGCTGCCGCGCGAGCGGCGATCCGGCCCGCCCCCGATCCGGTCGCGGCCACCTATCTGCGAGTGCTCCTCCGGCACACCCGCTGGGCCGAGCAGCAGTTCGACGCGGCCGCCGGGATCTATCCCGCCCGCGACTTCACCTTCGCGGTCGTCCTCGGCAACGCCCTCCTGTTGACCCGCGACGGTTACGACGCCGCCCTCGCCGGGGTCGATCGCGAGACCCTCCGTGCGCACACCCTCGCCACCATCAAGCACTTCGCCGCCTCAAACCGGCTCACCGGCGGCGCCGAATGGGGCCGGAAACTCTTCTTCGACAACACTTTTCAGTCCTACTTCCAGCTCGCCGCGCGTCTCTTGTGGACAGAGCTGGACGCCGCGACGCAACGGAACGTCGAGCGCATCGCGACCGAACAGGCGGCTTACACGACCGGCCTCGGCACCGGCGACGACCCCGCTTCCGGCGACTGGACGCCCAACGGACTGCGCGGCGGGTACGTCGGAGACACGAAGCTCGAAGAGATGGGCGTCTACGCACAATCGCTCGCCCCCGCGCTCGCCTGGGCGCCGAAAGATCCGCGTGCTCCGGAATGGCGCGCGGCTTTCGGTTCGTGGAGCCGCAACGAAGGCGGCCTGCCCGCGGCGGATCTGGCGAATCCCCGGCTGGTCGACGGAAAGCCGGTCAGCGGCAACACCGCGACCAACCTGCACGACACGTTCCTGGTCGAGAACCACGGCTCGTTCGGCCCGCACTACCAGGAAGAACTCTGGCGGACGTCCGGCCGCAACGCGATGCACTTCCTCGCCGCCGGCGTCCCGCTGCCCGAGGTGCTGACCGCCCAGCCGAACGGCGAACTGCTGTGGCGCACCATGCTCCTGATGACCAGCGACGCCGGCGAACCGCTGATGCCGATGGTCGCCGACCGCGAACACCTCTACGGCCGCGACGTCATCCCGCTCGCCTTCCGCGCCCAAGTGCTCGGCGACCGCTACGCCGCTTACGCCGAAGCCCAGCTGGCCGCGCGGCTGGAGCCGTATCAGGCGTACCCGCCGGTCGACCGGATCACGAAGTTCTCCGGCGAACCGAAATACGAACCGGAAGCCCGCGCCGAACTCGCCATCAGCTACCTGCTGCACGAATGGCGCGCCGATCACGGCGGCCCGATCCGCCCGGCGCGCAAGGAAGAATTCGACGCTCACGCCGCCCGCGCCGCCGACTTCGGCCCCAGGCCCGGCCTGCTGGCCCACCGCTCCCCCACCGCGTGGGCCGCGACCGTCACCAAACCCGGTTTCGTGAAATTCGCCTGGCAGCCGAACCACGACGACTGGCTGTTCGTCCTCGGCGGCGCGAACCCGATGCTGCTGCCCGCCGCGAACATCGCCGTGCGCGAACGCCACGCCACGACGTACCGCAAGGTCCGCGACGGATTCGACGGCACTTTCGGCGTCCTGCGGTTCGACACCGGATACGCCGCGCTCGCGACCCTGCCCACCGGCACCGCGGTCTATGCCAGCACCGGCGTCGCGTCCGACGAAGGCGTGCTCAACGTCTACAACCTGGCCATGCCCGGCGTTCCCGGCCTCGACGGCGACCGCACCTACACCGCCGCCGAGGGCTCGGTGACCCTCCCCGCGCAGTCCGGCACCCGTACTGACGACCTGACCTTCGCGCCGGTGACCGCACGATACGTGCGCATGCTGGGCGTCCAGCCGGATCCGCAGTACGGCTACTCGCTCTGGTCGTTCGAAGTCCGGGACGGCGACGGCCCCGACCTCGCGCCGGCGGGAACCGCCTCTGCGTCGTCGGCCGCGCCGGGCAAGGAGCCGAAGTACGCCACCGACGGCAATCCCGCCACGCGCTGGGCAGTGTCCACATCGGACCGTCCGCGCGCGGACAGCTGGCTGGCCGTCGACCTCGGCTCCCCGCGGAAGTTCGACCGCGTCCGCCTGAGCTGGGAGGCGGCCGCCGGACGGAAGTACCGGATCGAAACCTCGCCCGACGGCGCCGCCTGGACCCCGGCCGCGGCTTATCCGGCGCCCGCGCTGCACAGCACCGGGGGCTGGCTGGACATCGACGGCCGGGCCGGGATCGCCGTCACCAGCCCGAATCCGGTCACCGTCACGAACGACCACGTCACGCTTTCCGCCGGCCCGCCCGCCCCGCTGCTGGCCGAGCTGTACCCCGGCCGCGTCGATCTGCCGAAGCTCGCCGGACGTCCCCGCGCCGCCGCCGGGGTCCACGCGAGTGTCACGGACGATTTCCTAGTGCTGGCAAACCTTTCCGACACCACCGTCACCGGAAATGCTTCCCTGCCACAGGATCGCACGGCACTCCTGCTGTACCGCGGCACGCAGAAAACCACCGCGTCGGGCAGCTCGTTCACCTTCGAACTCGCCCCTGCCGAGGGCCGGATCGAACCGCCTCGCTTCACCGTGCGCGGCAAGTCCGGCGGTGCCGTACCGCCCGGTCTGACCGTCGTGGTGCACGACGCCAGCCGAGTGGACTTGGCCGCACCGCCCGGACTGCTCCCAGCAGTCGTGACTGTGACCCCGACCGGCGGCCGTCCGCGCACCGTCGCGCTGCCCCCGCGGCAGACCGTGCCCGTCGTCTTCGCCGAAACCCGGCCGTACCCGCTGAACGACCGCGCGCTCGGCGCAACGACGTTCCCCGCCGAACCGTTGCCGCCCGGGATGACCAGCCCGGACGCCGCCGTCGACGACAACCCGGCGACCGCGTGGCAACCCGGTCCCGGCGGCCGGATGATCGTGGACCTCGGCGCGCCGCTGCGGATCGCGACCGTCGAACTCGCCTGGACGCCCGGGCGCGTGCCCGCCGCCGTCGTCGAGACCAGCACCGACGGCATCACCTACACCGAAACCGGCCGCCCCGACCGGAAACGCACCGCCTCCGTCACGGTCACCGCGCCGGTCCGGTACCTGGCCGTTCGCACACCGGACTGGCGCCCCGGCGACGGCGGCCTTGCCCGGCTCTCCGCCCTCACACCGCCGAGCTAGCCGACCAGTCCTCCACCGGCAGCGCGAGCGTGTGCCCGGTCTGCTCGGCTTTCGCGCGCAGATACCGGACGTTGTTCTCGTTCGCGAAAACCCCGGTGCGGACCTGCTCGCGCACGTCGACGCCATGCCGCGCCAGCTGGGCCGCCTTGTCCGGGTTGTTCGTCAGCAGATCCAGCTGCTCGACGCCGAGCACGGTGAGCATTCGCGCGGCAGCGGTGTAGTCGCGGGCGTCTTCGGGCAGGCCGAGCGCGGAGTTCGCCGCGTAGGTGTCCAGACCGGAATCCTGCAGCGCGTACGCGTCGAGCTTGTTGTACAGCCCGATTCCGCGGCCTTCCTGACGCAGGTACAGCAAATACCCGCCGGCCTCGGAAATCCGCGCGACAGCCTCCGCCAGCTGCGGGCCGCAGTCGCAGCGCGCCGAGGAGAAGACGTCGCCGGTGAGGCATTCCGAATGCAGCCGCACCAGCGGCACCGGACCGGGTTTCCCCAGCACGAAGGCGAGGTGCTCGAGCCCGTCGGACAACCCGGTGAAGGTGACCGCCTCCGCATCGACCGCGGGACCGTCGCCGAACCGCAGCGGGATCCGGACGCGCGTGCGCACCTGTGGGTCCGTCGGCATCGGGCAGCTCCTTTCCCCTGGACAATTCCGACCCTACCCAGAACCTCCGACAGAAACGCGTTCCCGGAGTGCGGCCAAGGTCACGCGGGCTCGCGGGCATGGCGGACCGCCCGGAATTGTTCGCCGCGGAAACCGGTCCCGCGCGGCTCGCCGACCTGCGCACCGCCCGCCCCGCCCGACCTCGCCCGCGCTCCTCGCGGCAGCACCTCGAACACGGCGGGCACTTCGGGCCTTCTCCCGGCCGTTCCGAACCGCCTAACTCCCCCACGTGGACGGCATCCACTCCACGCCCTCCACCCGCGGCAGCGCGGGCGACAGCAACGCCAGATCGGGCGGCACCAGCACCGCCGCCGACACGAGCGCGGCCACCAGATCCTCGTCCGGCGACCCGGGCCGGAACCGGAACCGCACCGCGTCCAGCACCTCCGCCACGACCGCCGCGGTCCACCCGCCGCCGGGATCCAGCGCCGACAGCCGCCGGGCGGCCAGCCGGACCGGCACCGGGCGCGGCCGTTCCTCCCGCCGCAGGAAGCCCCGCGCCACCGCGGCGAGCACGAGCCGTTCGTCCGGCCGCAGCCGCCCGGCCGGGACCGGCGGCGGCGTCCCGTCGGCGACGCGGATCTCCAGCACGTGCTCGCGGTCCCCCGAACCACGCGCGTACACCGGGAGATAGCCAGGCGGCAGCGGGACCGGCGCGGCTCCGGCGAACAGCAGGCGCGACCGCGGCAGCCGCAGCGGCACCTTGCCGGTGGCCCGCACGCACCATCGGCCCGCACACCGCTCCAGCACGCCGTGGCGGCGGCTGACCCGGCGGTCGTTTTCGCCGAACGGCACCGTCACCTCGCCGGTGTCGCGCCCGAACGTGACCGGCCCGCGCGCCGCCGGCGGCACCAGGACTCCCCCCGCGTGTCCCAGCACCGCCAGCGTGCCCGGCGGCGACGCGAACCCGAGCGCGAGGCTCGGGTGTCCCGCGGGCAGCGTCCGCATCGCCTCCCCTGCCACGGACACCCCCCGCGGAGCCGCTGCCGGCCCCGGCCGGGCGGCCGCGACGGCCCGCCGGGGGCGCGGAGCCGGATCCGCCGCGCCTGCGGAGTCAAGCAGGAGGGGCCGGGACCCCTCCCGGTTCGTCCCCGGGTTCGAGCAGCGCCAGGTCCGGCGGGACGAGCGAGGTCGAGAGCAGCAGTTCCTTGATCAGGTTGTCGTTGAGCGCGTTCCCGACCGGTTCGCCGACCTCTTCCCTGGTCAGCCCGGCGACCCCGGCCCGCGCCAGCCGGGCGCGCACCGCGCCGACGAGATGTTCGACGCGTTTGCCGCTCCAGCGCGCTTCCGGTTTCAGCTCGGACAGCTGCTCGGCCACCTGCCGCCACGCGAGCGGCTGCGGATACTGGTCCTGCAGCAGATACCGCTGCGCGAGCGAGACGAGGACGAGCCGTTCGTCCGGGGTCAGCCGCCACGTCCGCGGCGGTTCCGTCACGTCCTGCGGCCGCGAATCCGGGCGGCGGCCGTCCGCGCCCGCGACGTACACCTCGAGCAGATGCTCGCGCCCGGCCGAACCGCGCACGAACGCCGCGGTGTAGCCCTGCGCCAGCGGCACCGGTTCGTCCTCCGGGAACAGCAGCCGGGAACCGGGGAGCCGGATCGGCAGCTTCCCGGTGTTGTGGATCCACCAGGAATCCCGGCGGCGCACCAGGAATCCCTGTTTCCGGCTGACCTTCCGGTCGTCCTCGCCCACGCACACGTGCACGTCGTCGCGGTTGCGGCCGAAAAGAACCCGCCTGCCGTCGCGCGGCGGCATCCGCACGCCGCCGGTGACCGCGAGCGCGAAAACCGTGCCCGGCGGCGACGGCGGCACGCCGTACGCGAGACTGCCGTGGTCCGGGCCGAGTTCTTCGGGCGGGCCGCCGGGAAACGCGGTCATGTCTTCGGCAGCTTCCCGGCCAGCTGACCGGCCAGCGCGGACGCCGGGGCGCACAGCCGGTCCGGCGGCCCGTTCCCTTTCACCACGACCCGCAGCCGCTCCACCCGCTGTGCCCCGTGCGCGTCGGCGTAGGGACGGTAGACGAGAACCGCCTGGCAGGTGCCGTCGGCGAAATCGTCGGTCTTGAGGTACGCGTCGTGCCCGCCGACCCGCACGAGCTGGCCGGTCTTGGCCCCCGGCGGTTCGTCCCGGTCGAACATGACGACGACCGCGCGGTCGGTCGCCGGGCTCTTCCAGTCGCACCACCAGCCGCCGAAACCGGGCTCGATCTGGACCGGCGCGACGACCCCGGCCACGGTGGCGACCGCGGCGGCGTCGAACAGCGAACACGCGTCGACATAGGCCAGCGAGCCCGCCGGGAACGCCGTCGCCCGCGCCGGAACCCCGGCCGCGGACATGGCTTTCGTCGCCGAAGCGGTCGCGGTGTCGGCGGCCTTGCAGAGGTCGAGGTTGTATTCCTTGTCCCGGTTCACTGTGACGCGTACCTGGTACCGGTCCTGCAGCTCGATCAGCCGCCCGCACGAATCCTTCGACGAGGAGGAGAACACCGTGAACGGCCCGGATTTCGACTGCGGTCCCTCTGGCGCGGCGCCGTTCGCGGGAGGGCTCTCCAGCTCGACCTTGACGTCCGCCTGGAACTCGCCCTGGTGCAGGATCACGTCGCAGCGGTTGAAGTTCCCGTAGTCCGGGATCGTTTCCGGATCGCCGAACTGCTTCAGCGGCGCGGCATCGACCAGCCGGCACGGATCCGCGGACCGCACGTCGGGCCCGATCCCGAGCTTCGCCTGCGCGGCCGGCGGCGCGTCGGGGGTTTTGGGCTGGCGCGCCACGAAATACGCGGTGACCGCGACCGCCACCGCGGCGACCGCCACCCCGGAGATCAGCAGCCCGCGCCGGGTGCGGCGCGGGCGCGGCACCTCGACCGGCAGCGTGTCGATCCCCTCGGCCAGCAGCTCCCCCGCCGCCACCGCGGCCGGCCGTTCGGCGGGGTCGCGCCGCATCAGGAGTTCCAGCGTCGGCGCGAGGCCGTCCGCGTGCCGCGCGGGAGGGACCGTTCCCTCGGCGACCCGGCGGATCGTGGCGTACTCGTTGCCGCCGGAGAACGGCGGCGCACCCTCGACGGCGGCGAAAAGCGTTGCCCCCAGGGAAAACACATCCGACGCCGCGGTGGGCGGATGCCCTTGCGCGACCTCCGGGGCGAGATAGTCCGGCGTGCCGCCGATGAGCGGCGAATCGGTCACCGTCTCGTCCGTGCGGACCGAACGGGAGATGCCGAAATCGGTGAGCTTCGCGCGCCCGTCCGAGGCGATCAGGACATTGCCCGGCTTGACGTCGCGGTGCACGATGCCGTGCGCGTGCACCGCGCCGAGCGCCGCCGCGATCTGCACTCCGATTTCGGCGACCGTGCGCGCGGGCAGTCTTCCGTCCGCGGCGAGGATTTCGGCGAGGCTGCGCGACGGAACGTACTCCATCACCAGCCACAGGTCGTCGCCGTCGGCGGCGACGTCGAAGAAGGCGACCACGTTCGGGTGCAGCACCCCGGCCGCCAGCCGGGCCTCCCGGCGCAGCGTCCGCCCGCTCACCACGTCGGAGAGCCGCGCCTGCTTGAGCGCCACCTCGCGGCCGAGCCGGTCGTCGTGCGCCCGCCAGACGACGCCCATGCCGCCGCTGCCGACGCGCTCCAGCAGCCGGTACCGGTCCGCGATGAGCTGGTCCGCGTGCACCGACGCTCCCCTCGGCGTGCTCCGACCCCTGTGAGGTAACTCGCAGTAACGATACTGCATCGCCTCCGTCCGCAGAAAGCGCCCCGGGACCCCTCCCGCCGTCCGGCCCTATCTTCGCCGGGTCCCCGTCCGAGCGACCTAAGGAAACCCATGCGCCTTTCGACCCCGGTCTTTTTGGCTGCCGCCGTTCTCGCCCTTGCTTTCGCCCCGTCCGCACACGCAGACGGTTCCCGGCTGCACATCACCGAGGGCGGCACGCCGGACCACCCGCGGGTGTACTCCGGCGGCGGGGAATCCGTCCGCGGCATCGACGTCGACGCCGATTGGGTCGTCGTCGACGGATTCGCCCTCGACAGACCGTCCGCGCCCGGAGTGGAAATCCGCGGCAATCACGTGACCCTGCGAAACACCACGATCACCGCACCGCAAGGCGGCGACGGCGACGGCATCCGGTTCTTCGGCGACTACATCGCCTTGGAACACAACACTGTCAGCCATACCTCGAACAGCGACGGCGCGCACGCCGACTGCATGCAGACCTTCTCCAGCGACAGCCCGCCGAGCAATCACATCCGGATCGAAGGGAATCGCTGCGAGAAAATCGACAACATGTGCCTGATGGCGGAAGGCCCGAACGACGGAGAAGGAGACGGAAACGGCCACACCACGGATTTCCTGATCAAAGACAATTTCTGCGAAACGCTCGTCGCTTCGCAGACTTTGATGTTCGAGGATGTCCAGCAGGCCACCATCGTCGGCAACACCTTCGCGGCCGGCCCGGACCACGCGATCGGCCTGGCGATCCACTCGACCGGCGCGCACGTCGAGGGCAACCGTGTGGACCCGTCGATCCCGTGCGAGGTCGGCATCGACGATTCCTCGCGCGAGGGCTACACCGGCCCGGAGCCCGGTTGCGCTCCGTGACCTTTGTGGACGGTCCGGCCGGCAGCACACCGTGACCGAAACCGCCGGATCGAGCGCGGTATTCGAGCAGCCGGGTGAATCGAAAGCGACGCGGTTCACCACGCGGCGGGCCGGGTACTTCCTCCACGACGGCGCGCGGGCCGCCGAAGGAGACCTCCATGCTCAGTCACCACGAACGCGTCGAGCTGGACAAGATCGAGCGCTGGTTCGAAACCAGCGACCCGGAACTGGCGGCCGCCCTGCGCCGCGGCAAACCGGCCCGCTCCGCCAAGCTGCTCACCGCGTTCGCGATCCTGCTGGACATCGCCGCGTGCGGTCTCCTGGCGGCCGGGATCGCCGGGGCCAGCCCGGCGCTGACGGTGTGTGCCCTGTTCGCCGCCGCGGGCGGGGCGGCGGCGCATATCGCCCGCTGCCGCGGGTGAGGACTGGCTGGACCCAGGCCTGGCCGGAAAGCGGTGGTCCGGAGTGGGTTCTCGGCCATTCCGGTCCGCGGTCGAGGTTTCGCGCGGTGGTGAGCGCAGTCTGGCCAAGGCGCGCTGCGAGGAGCCCCGCTGCGGCCGGTCTGAGCTAGACCCGGCCGCGCTGGGTCGTCCCGCACCTCGCCTGGCCGCAACTCGCCGCCATCGGCCTGCCCCAACCTCGGCCGAGGCTGGGGCAATCGCCTCGCCTCGCACACCGGCTGGCGAAACTCGCCGCAAGGCACCTGCCTCGACCACCGGTCTGCCCCCAGAGCGCAATCGCCTCCCCTCGCCTCGCACACCATCCGGCCACACCCCACCGCAAGCCGCCCACCACGGCCGCCGATCCGGTTCCGCCGTCCGCACCGAATGCGATCGCCCCGCCCCCGAACACCACCTGGCCAAGCCTCTCCCTGCCCCACCGCCTCCCTCCGCGCGCCAGACCGGCCCCTCGGAAGTCCACCCACCACCAACACCCCGCCGGGAACCGGACCGCATTCCGGATGCGCCGCCCGCCCCGCGCACCGCACACTGGTCCGGTGTCCGACTGGATCCTGCACGTCGATCTCGACCAGTTCATCGCCGCCGTCGAAGTCGCCCGGCGGCCGGAACTGCGCGGGCGGCCGGTGATCGTCGGCGGGAACGGCGATCCGGCCGAACGCGCCGTCGTGGCCACCGCGTCCTACGAGGCGCGCGAGTTCGGCGTCGATTCCGGCATGCCGCTGCGGCTGGCCGTCAAGCGCTGCCCGGACGCCGTGCTCCTTCCGGTCGACGCCCCGGCCTACCAGGAGGTCTCCGACCGGGTGATGGCGCGGCTGCGGGAATTCCCGGTGATCGTCGAAGTGCTCGGCTGGGACGAAGCCTTCCTCGGCGCCGCCGCCGACGATCCCGAGACGCTCGCCGAGGAAATCCGCCGCGGCATCGAAGAAGAAACCGGGCTGTCGTCGTCTGTCGGAATCGGCGACAACAAGCTCCGCGCCAAACTCGCCACCGGTTTCGCGAAACCGGCCGGAATTTACCGGCTCACCCAGGAAAACTGGTGGGATGTCATGGCCGAGAAACCCACCGACGCGTTGTGGGGAATCGGCCGGAAAACCGCGAAGAAGCTCACCGAGGCCGGTTGCCCGACCGTTCTCGATCTCGCCGCCGCCGACCCGGACGCGCTCGCCGCGCGGTTCGGGCCGAAGCTGGGACCGTGGTACCGCCTGCTGGCCGGAGGCATCGGCGACGCCGAGGTGAGCGCGACCCCGTACGTCGCGCGTTCCCGAAGCAGGGAAACAACATTCCAGCAAGATCTCACCGATCCCGCGATCATCGCCGAGGAGACCGCGACCCTCGCCGGGCGCGTCGCGCAGGACGTCGCCGACGAGGGACGTCCCGCCGCGCGCGTCGCGGTCAAGGTGCGGTTCGCGCCGTTCCTCACCCACACGCACAGCGTGACGCTGCCCGCACCGTCGTCGGATCCGGCAGTGCTCGCCGCGGCGGCCCAAGAACTGCTGGGCCGCTTCACGTTCGGCAAACCGGTGCGGCTGCTCGGTGTTCGAGCGGAGTTCCCGCGCGCTTGACAGGTCCCGACCGGCCTTGCCAAGGTGGAACCGACGCGCCCGCCGGGGCGCGGCTCCGGGCCGAGAGGCGCTGCGACGGGGTTTCCCCGCCACGCTCGGCCCGCGGGACTTCGAACGAAGGGCGCCTCCTGGTTCAGGAGGTGTCGCGTGCCACTGGCGATTCCGGCCGCCTCAGCGCCGTCGCGCGAGGTGGACCGTGTGGTCGGAGACCAGCTCGACGGTGTCCGGCACAACCCGCCGGATCCGCCGCAAAACCTGTTCCCGCACCGAAATCGGCAGGACCCGGTACGCGGAGATGGTGGACAGCAGCCCGACGAGGCCGTCCGCGCTCAGCGTCTCCCGCTGCGGGACGGCGAACTGCCGGACGTCGGCGAACCACTCGGACTTTTCGAGCTCGGTGCCCGGCCACTGCAGTTCGCCGCCCGGCGGCGTGCCGTCCGGCGACGGAATCTCCGCACTCTCCAGGAACGGCGCCTGAGCCTCGTCGATCGCTTGCCGCACAACGGGATCCACGGGCCGGATCGGTCCGCCGAACGACGCGAACACCCCGCCCGGGGCCAGCAGGGCGGCGATGCGCGGCCACCGCCCGGCCGGGTCCGTCCAGTGCAGCGCCGAGGCCGAGTACACCAGCCCGTACCGCCGGTCCGGCCGCAGGTCTTCCAGCGCGCCCTGCCTGGTCTCGACGTCCGCGGGCACATGCTTGCGCAGTTCGGCGAGCATCGCCGGGTCCGGGTCGGTCGCGGTGACCGCGATCCCCCGCCGCGCGAACAGCCGGGTCGCTTTCCCTGTCCCGGCCCCGATTTCGAGCGCTTCGCGGACCGGCGCGCCCGCGTAGTCCAGCACCCGCTCGGCTAGTTCGGCGGGATATCCCGGCCGGTACCGTTCGTAGTCCGCGGCCACCGCTCCGAAACTCAACGCGCGCTCTGCCATGCCCGCCATTCTGGCCGCTCCGCACCGCGCGCACCTTCCCTTTTCCGATGCGCTCGCCGCATCCGCACCCGATTCTGCCCGAAAAACCCGGAAAGGACCCGAAAATGTCGCCCACCCTGCGTACCGTCGACGGCCTGGAGTTCGCTGTCGCCGACCTGTCGCTCGCCGCGGCCGGACGCATCCAGCTCGACCTCGCCGAGCACGAAATGCCCGGCCTGATGGCGCTGCGCCGCGAGTTCGCGGACTCCCAGCCGCTCAAGGGCGCGCGCATCGCCGGCTCGCTGCACATGACCGTGCAGACCGCGGTGCTGATCGAAACCCTCGTCGCGCTCGGCGCGCAGGTGCGCTGGGTGTCCTGCAACATCTTCTCCACCCAGGACGAGGCGGCCGCGGCCGTCGTCGTCGGTCCGGGCGGGACGCCGGAACACCCCGTCGGCACCGCGGTATTCGCGTGGAAGGGCGAAACCCTCGACGAATACTGGTGGTGCACCGACCAGCTGTTCCGTTTCCCCGGCGGCGAACTGCCGAACATGATCCTCGACGACGGCGGCGACGCCACCCTGCTCGTCCACAAGGGAGCCGAGTTCGAGAAGGCCGGCGCGGTGCCCGCCGCGCAGGAGGACGACCCGGAGGACTACCGGATCCTGCTGCGCACCCTGGCCGCCAGCCTGGCCGAGGACCCGCAGCGGTTCACCCGGATCGCCGGGGCGATGCGCGGGGTCACCGAGGAGACCACGGCCGGCGTGAACCGGCTCTATCAGCTCGCGGCCAGCGGCGAACTGCTGTTCCCGGCGATGAACGTCAACGATTCGGTCACCAAGTCGAAGTTCGACAACAAGTACGGAATCCGCCATTCGCTCCCGGACGGCCTCAACCGCGGCACCGACGTGATGATCGGCGGCAAGTACGCGGTCGTGTGCGGCTACGGCGACGTCGGCAAGGGCGCGGTCGAGGCGCTGCGCGGACAGGGCGCGCGCGTCGTGGTGACCGAGATCGACCCGATCTGCGCGCTGCAGGCCGCGATGGACGGGCTCGAGGTGGTGGAACTCGACGACGTCGTCGAGCGCGCCGACATTTTCCTCACCACCACCGGAAACTTCGGCATCATTTCCGCCGCGCAGATGAGCCGGATGAAGCACCAGGCGATCGTGGCGAACGTCGGCCACTTCGACAACGAGATCGACATGGCCGGGCTGGCGAAGATCCCGGGGATCGTCAAGACCGAGGTCAAACCGCAGGTGCACACGTGGCGGTTCCCGGACGGGCACGCGATCATCGTGCTGTCCGAGGGCAGGCTGATGAACCTCGGCAACGCGACCGGGCACCCGTCGTTCGTGATGTCCGCCTCGTTCGCGAACCAGGTGCTCGCGCAGATCGAACTGTTCGGGAAACCGGGCGACTACGCGAACGACGTGTACCGGCTGCCGAAGCACCTGGACGAAAAGGTCGCGCGGCTGCACCTGGACGCGCTCGGCGTCCGGCTCACGAAGCTGAGCAAGGAGCAGGCGGAGTACATCGGCGTGGACGTGGACGGGCCGTACAAACTGGACCACTACCGCTACTGACGTCGCCGGGGCGGGCGGCGGCTCGGCGGCCGCCGCCCGCGGCGAAAGCGAAAAGGGGTCCTCCGGCTCCGAGGGGGAGGGAGAGCCGAAGGACCCCCGGTAGTGTTAGCACACCGCCAAGCAGCTTGTACACGGCCGCCTACCCGATCGGGTAGAGATGCCCGGGCCGCGCGGGCCGGTTCCCTCCGGGGCCGCCGGAGGTCAGGAAGCCTGCCGCAGCAGGGGTTTCGCCGCTCCGGTGCAGGTGCAGCCGGCGTCGAGGGTGTGACAGTCGATGATCAGGCCGTGCCGGACCCGGTCCAGGTCAACGCAGGCAGGGTCGGTGCACTCGGCGAACCCGCGGTCCGGGTGGACCACCAGGGTGCCGTGACAGTGGTCGATGCCGCTCGTGCAGAACGCGCACTCCATGCTCAGCCGCCTTCCGCTCAGGTTTTCGAATCCCCGGCTCCGGATGCTCCGGGCCGGACTCCTCTTTGGTACCACTGGAAAACTCGCTGTCGCAGGATACCCGGCGGCGTGTCGGGCCCCACGGTCCGGTGAAGCCGGCCGCAGTAGCTCACCGCGCGTGACTGCCGCGTTTTCTGGACGGCGCCGGAAAATTCACTGTTCCGGGTTACGGAACATCCGCAGCCGCCTTGCGCATCGGACGCTTCGGTCCTGCCGAGGTTCAGGCGCTTTTCGGCCGCCGGGCCCGCGCGGCCGGTTTCTTGGCCGCCGCTTTGCCGTCCCCGGCGGCCTTTTTCGCCTCCTTGGCGGGCCCGCGGGTCTTCTTCGCCGCCGACACGCTCGCCTCCAGCGCCGCCATCAGGTCGACGACCTCGGCCTTCTCCCCCTGTTTCGGCGAGCCGACCGTTTCGCCGCCGCCCGCCTTCGCCTCGATCATCGCTTCGAGCGCTTCCCGGTAGGAGTCCGAGTATTTCTCCGGTTCGAACACCGGCTCGGACAGCGAGTCGATCAGCGAACCCGCCATCGTCACCTCCTGCGCGCGGACCTGCGGCGGATCCTCGTGCAGGAACGGGAAATCCGGGACCCGGACCTCGTCGGCCCACAGCATCGTGGTCATCACGAGCACGTCGTCCACGACGCGCAGCAGCGCCAGGCTCTCCCGCTGGCGCACCGCGACCTTCGCGATCGCCACGTGGCTCGCTTTCTGCAGCGCGTCGCGCAGCACCACGTACGGCTTCACCGCGTTCTTCTGCGGCTCCAGGTAGTAGGTGCGGTCGAACCGGATCGGGTCGATCGACTCCAGCGGCACGAATTCGAGCACGTCGATCGAACGCTGGGTGGGCAGCGGCAGTTCGGCGAGGTCGGCGTCGGTGATCACGACCATTTCGCCGTCGGGCAGCTCGTACCCCTTGGCGATGTCGGAGTAGGGCACCTCTTCGCCGTCGATCGAGCAGAACCGCTTGTACTGGATCCGCCCGCCGTCGGCGACGTGCACCTGGCGCAGCGACACGTTCTTGTTCTCGGTCGCCGCGTACAGCTGGATCGGGATGCTGACCAGCCCGAAGGACACCGAGCCCTTCCACATCGACCGCATGCCGCGCACCTCCGCCGAGTTCGCCGGTACGTATTCACGCTCGGTGACCACCGTAGCCGCGATCGTCCGAATCCGACAGTCCACGCAGGTCCGGGGCCTACGCGCAGCCACCGCGAGTGCGCAGCCACTCACGGGCGGCTGCTTCCGGATCCGCCGCCGGGAAATCGGGCGCGATCGGCCAGGCCCCGTAGACGCGCCCGGTCCGGTCGACGTCGACGGTGCTGGTGACGAGCAGTTTCGCCCCGTCTGCGAGGTCGAACGCCACGTTGCCGGTGGCGAAGCCCGCAGTGGGCTCGCCGAACGTGGCTGCCCGGCCGAGCCCGCGGAAGGCGATCAGCGTCGCTTCGCCCGAACTGGCGGTGTTGCGAGAGGTCAGCACCGCGACCGGCGGCTTTGGACGGCTCAGCCGGACCGGATTGACCTCCGCCGTGGCCGGCTGTTCGCCGGACCAGGACCGGCCGTCGCGGACGGACCAGAAGCCCGGTGCGCGCCCCGGCCCGGCGAACGAACCCGCGACCCCGTCGCCCAGCAACGGGGCCAGCACGGTCAGCATCGGCCACATGTTCCCGCCGACGTCGTCGCGGAGGTCGACGATCCACCCGCACAAGGCTTGCGCCTCGACCGCCCGCAGCGCCGCCACCCCGGCCGCGACATAACGCTCCTCGCCCGCGGCGTCGGCGACGAAGCCGGGAAGTTTCAGCACCGCGAGGCCATTCGCGGCGCGACTCGAAGGCACCGCGATCGTCGCTGCCGGCGGGGCCTGCGCTTGCGCGGGACTGAGCAGTTTGGAATGCGGGTTGCCCAGTTCGGCGAGCACGGTCTGGATCATCGGATAGGTCCCGGACAGGGTCGAAACCCCTTCCGCGGCGCGCAAAGCGTCCGCCTCCGCGCGCGGCCAGTCGACCCGGTCCCGGTCGATCGAATGCAGCCGCAGCAGGTTCAGCGCGCCGAGGAGATACGTCCGCGGCGTCGGCGCCGACGGCTGGGCCGCGGCCAGTCCGGCGCCGAGCAGTACCAGTACGACGACCGCGGCCAGCGCTCTTCTCAAGCCGGAGTCCCCGGGAAATGCGGGTTCTCGATCACTCCGACCAGGTTTCCGTCCGGCGCGCGCACCAGCGCGGTCCGGATCCCGCCGCCGAAGTCGGTGACCGCCGCGTGTTCGGCCGCCCCCTCCCCGACCAGCTTCGCCACCGCGGCTTCCACGTCGGGCACTCCCCAGTACGTGACCGGCCCGTCGCCGTTCTCCGCGCGGCCGTTCGGATCGAGCGCCAGCTCGTAACCGTGCACGCTGTATCCGACGTAGAACGGCTCGTCGAAGTACGGCGCCACGCCGAGGACGCGGGTCCACCACTCCTTGGCTGCCGCGAGGTCGTCGGCCGGATACACGATCGTGCGCAATCCATCGAACATGTGTTCATGCTGGCATAGACTGGCTTTACGAACACGAAACTTTTCGCAGTCCGCATAATTTTTCGCGTCGCGCAACTTTCGCTGCTACGCTCGCCCCGGTGACCTCCACCGCGCCCCTGGGCCTGCGCGAGCGCAAGAAGCGAGCCGCCCGAAGGGCGCTCGCCGAAGCCGCGCTGCGGATCGCGCTCGAACGGGGCGTCGACCAGCTGCGGGTGGAGGACATCGCGAACGAGGTGGGCGTGTCCCCGCGCACCTTCAACAACTACTTTTCCAGCAAGGAGGAAGCTGTCTGCGCGTTTATCGTCGAGCGGCAGGAACGGGTGCGCGAAGCGCTCCTGGCGCGGCCCGCCGACGAGCCGCTGTGGGACGCGGTCGTCAACGCCTCGGTCGACCGGTTCGTCCAAGACCCGCGTCCGAGCCGTGAGGACGTGCGGCGGATGCGCGCGCTGATGCAGAACGTCGCCCTGTTCGGCGAAATGCTGCGCGCGTACGCCGCTGTCGAGCGCGTGCTGGCCGAGGCCATCGCCGAACGAGCGGGCGAACATACAAACCCGTTGCACGCGCGGATGATGGCGAGCATTGTGCAGAACGCTTCGCGCATCGCCTTGGAAACCTGGCTCAATTCGGACTCCGAAGACAAAGAGTTCGTATCGACCTTCACCGGCCTCCTGAAGGAGGCTGCCGCCGGGATGCCGGCACTGGCCGCGTCCGGCGCGGCACGCTAGACCCGAACCGACGCCTCACCTGGGGGAGTACCCGACCGTGCTGGTCAAACTGCTGCGCAGCTTCCTGCGCCCGTACCGGGCCGCGCTGTGGCTCGTCGTCGCGCTGCAACTGGTGCAGACGATCGCCGCGCTGTACCTGCCCACGCTCAACGCCGACATCATCGACGGCGGCCTAGTCAAGGGCGACACCGGCTACATCATGAAGATCGGCGGGGTGATGCTGCTGGTCACGCTGGTGCAGATCGCCGGGTCGATCGGGGCCGTCTACTACGGTTCCCGCGTTTCCTCGGCCGCCGCCCGCGACATCCGCGCCGGGATCTTCCACCGGGTGCAGGATTTCTCCGCCCGCGAGATCGGCAAGTTCGGCACGCCGTCGCTGATCACCCGCACCACCAACGACGTCCAGCAGATCCAGCTGCTCACCGCGATGACCTTCACGCTCATGGTCTCCGCGCCGATCATGTGCGTCGGCGGCATCCTGCTCGCGCTGCAGCAGGACGTGCCGCTGTCGTCCCTGCTCGTGGTGATCGTGCCGGTGCTGGGCATCGCCGTCGGCCTGATCATCATGCGGATGCGGTCGGCCTTCCGGCTCATGCAGGTGCGCCTCGACAAGATCAACCAGGTGCTGCGCGAGCAGATCATGGGCATCCGGGTGATCCGCGCGTTCGTGCGCGACAAGCACGAGCGCGAGCGCTTCGGCCGCGCCAACGACGAGCTGTTCACCGTCTCGCTGCGGGTCGGCAGGCTGATGTCGCTGATGTTCCCCACCGTGATGCTGGTGGTGAACGTGTCGAGCGTCGCCGTGCTGTGGTTCGGCGGGCAGCGGGTCGACAGCGGAGCCATGCAGATCGGCGCGCTCACCGCGTTCCTGGCCTATCTGCTGCAGATCCTGATGGCGGTCATGATGGCCACCTTCATGTTCATGATGGTGCCGCGCGCCGAGGTCAGCGCCGAGCGGATCACCGAGGTGCTGGACACCGAATCGAGCGTGCGCCCGCCCGCCGAACCGCTCCCGGCCGGAGCCGAACGCGGGCATCTCGAGCTTTCCGGCGTCGAATTCCGTTACCCCGGCGCGGAAAAACCGGTGCTGCAGGACATTTCGCTGTTCGCCCGGCCCGGCGAGACCACGGCGATCATCGGCAGCACGGGCAGCGGGAAGACGACGCTGCTCAACCTCATCCCGCGGCTGATGGACGCCACCGAGGGCAGCGTCCGGGTGGACGGCGTCGACGTGCGCCGGCTCGATCCGGAAGACCTCTCGACCGCGGTCGGCATGGTGCCGCAGAAGCCTTATCTGTTCGCCGGGACAGTCGCCAGCAACCTCCGCTACGGCAATCCGGACGCGACCGACGAACAGCTGTGGCACGCGCTGGAAGTCGCGCAGGGCAAGGACTTCGTGGAACGGATGGAACAGGGCCTCGACTCCCCCATCGCCCAGGGCGGCACGAACGTCTCGGGCGGGCAGCGGCAGCGGCTCGCGATCGCGCGGATGCTGGTGCACCGGCCGGAGATCTACCTGTTCGACGATTCGTTCAGCGCCCTCGACTACGCCACCGACGCCGCGCTGCGCCGCGCGCTCGCCGACGAAACCCGCGACGCGACCGTCGTCATCGTCGCGCAGCGGGTCAGCACGATCCGCGGCGCGGACCGGATCATCGTGCTCGACGACGGCCGCGTCGTCGGCACCGGAACCCACCACGAGCTGATGGAAACCAACGAAACTTACCGGGAAATCGTGCTTTCGCAGCTGACCGAGCAGGAGGCGGCGTGAGCGAGGAAACGAAGACCGCCGCCGCGCACGACGCGGACGAACCGGCCGCCGTCGCGCGCGACAAGACGCGTCCGCAGCCGGCCGCGGGACCCGCTGGCCGGATGATGTCCGCCGGGGCTCCCGCGGAGAAACCGCTCGACTTCAAAGGTTCCCTCGCCCGTCTGCTGCGGCTGCTGCGCCCGCAACGGGCGGCACTGGCCGGGGTGCTGGTGCTCGGCGCGATCGGCGTCGCACTGACCGTGCTGGGCCCGAAAGTGCTCGCCCGGGCGACAGACCTGATCTTCGCGGGCGTGAGCAGCAGGCATCTGCCGCTGGGCGCGACCAAGGAACAGGTCATCGAGGGCCTGCGGGCGCACGGCGAGAACACGCTGGCCGACATGTTCACCAGAGTCGACCTGATGCCCGGCCACGGCGTCGACTTCACCGCGGTCGGCCAGGTGCTGATGATCGTGCTCGCGCTGTACGTCATCGCGTCGTTCCTCGGCGTCATCCAGGCGCGGCTCACCACGAATCTGGTGCAGGGCGCGGTGTTCCGGCTGCGCCAGGACATCGAGGAGAAGTTCGCGCGGCTGCCGCTGCGCTACTTCGACCGCCAGCCGCGCGGCGAGGTACTGAGCCGGGTCACCAACGACATCGACAATCTCTCGCAGTCGCTGCAGCAG
This sequence comes from Amycolatopsis sp. NPDC054798, assembly GCF_053611505.1. NCBI lineage: Bacteria > Bacillati > Actinomycetota > Actinomycetes > Pseudonocardiales > Pseudonocardiaceae > Amycolatopsis > Amycolatopsis sp. NPDC054798. The sequence continues at coordinate 29,518 of NZ_JBSHAM010000076.1, forward strand.
ACGCTGTCGCAGATCGTCACGTCGCTGTTCACCGTTCTGGGCGTGCTGGTGATGATGTTCGTCATCTCGCCGCTGCTCGGGGTGATCGTGCTGCTGACGGTGCCGCTGTCGGTGTACGTCGCGGCCAAGGTCGGCAAACGCGCGCAGCCGCAGTTCATCCGGCAGTGGTCGACGACCGGGAAGCTCAACGCGCACGTCGAGGAGATGTACTCGGGCCACTCGCTCGTGCACGTCTTCGGCCGCCGCAAGGAGGCCGAAGAGGTCTTCCGGCAACAGAACGAGGCGCTGTACGAGGCGAGCTTCAAGGCGGCTTTCATCTCCGGCACGATCCAGCCGGCGATGATGTTCATCGGCAACCTGAGCTACGTCCTGGTCGCCGTCGTCGGCGCGCTGCGGGTCGCCTCGGGCACCCTGACGCTGGGCGACGTGCAGGCGTTCATCCAGTACTCGCGCCAGTTCAGCCAGCCGGTCACGCAGATCGCGAGCATGGCGAACCTGCTGCAGTCCGGCGTGGCCTCGGCCGAGCGCGTGTTCGCGCTGCTGGACGCGAAGGAGCAGGAACCGGAGCCGGAGCACCCGCAGCGCCCGGAGGTCGTGCACGGGCAGGTCGAGTTCGAGCACGTGTCCTTCCGCTACCTGGAAGACACGCCGCTGATCGAAGACCTGTCGCTGTCGGTCGAACCCGGTCACACGGTCGCGATCGTCGGCCCGACCGGCGCGGGCAAAACCACGCTGGTGAACCTCCTGATGCGGTTCTACGAAATCGACGGCGGCCGCATCACCCTGGACGGCGTCGACATCAAGGCCATGGACCGCGAGGAACTGCGCGCGAAGACCGGCATGGTCCTGCAGGACGCCTGGCTGTTCGGCGGCACGATCGCGGAAAACATCGCGTACGGCGCGGACAACGTCACCCGCGAAGAGGTCGTCGAAGCCGCGAAGGCCACCTACGTGGACCGCTTCGTCCGCACCCTCCCAGACGGTTACGACACCGTCCTGGACGACGAGGGCGGCACCGTCAGCGCAGGCGAAAAGCAGCTGATCACCGTCGCCCGAGCCTTCCTGGCCAAGCCCGCAATCCTCATCCTGGACGAAGCCACCAGCTCGGTCGACACCCGCACCGAGGTGCTGATCCAGCACGCCATGAACTCCCTGCGCACCGGCCGCACCAGCTTCGTGATCGCCCACCGCCTCTCCACCATCCGGGACGCGGACGTCATCCTGGTGATGGAAAACGGCAACATAGTGGAACAAGGCAACCACGAAACGCTGATCAACGCAGGCGGCGCCTACTCCCGCCTCTACGCGGCCCAATTCGCAGAAGCCATGGCAGAAACCGAATAACCAAACCCCACCCCCACCGCACCGCAAAAGACCCTTGAGGAACCCCATTCCTCAAGGGTCTTTTTCACGCACACAACCACCCACCCACCCAACCGCACCCGCGAACCCAAACCCACCAGCACACCCGAGCCCCGCGCGCCACCTCCTCAACCGCAGCCCGCGCTCCCAGCTCACCAGCGCAGCCACACCCGGCCCTGCACCCCGATACGAAGCCAAAAACACGCGCGGAAAGGCTTGTCAAGGCATCTTTCCCGCCTTGACAAGCCTTTCCGCGCGTAGTCACAATCAGCTTCGGGGTGCCCCACCGCACCACATCCCCTAAAGCCCGACCCCCACCACCAAACAGCCCAACTTCACAGCCGAGGAATATTCCGCAAATTAGACTTGGCCAACTCCAGCATCTTCCCCACTCCCCCGCTCAACACAGTCTTGCTGGCCGCCAACGCAAACCCCCGAACCTGCGCCGCAGTAATATTCGGCGGAATAGACAACGCATTGGGATCAGTCACCACGTCCAGCACCGCGGGCCCGTCATGCGCCAGAACGTCCCGGATCCCGTCCCGAACCTCCCCCGGCTTCTCCACCCGCCGCGAATACAGCCCAGCCGCCCGGGCAATCCCGGCGAAGTCCACCTGATCGTGGTCGGTCCCGAACTCCGGCAGCCCGTCCACGAGCATCTCCAGCTTCACCATTCCAAGCGAAGAGTTGTTGAACACCACCGCTTTGACCGGCAACGCGTGCGTCTTGAGCGTCAGCAGCTCCCCCATCAGCATCGCGAGCCCGCCGTCCCCGCACATCGCCACGACCTGCCGTCCCGGCGCCGCGGCCTGCGCCCCGATCGCGTGCGGCAACGCGTTCGCCATGCTCCCGTGCACAAACGATCCCAGGATCCGCCGCCGTCCGTTCGGCGTGACGTACCGGGCGGCCCAGACATTGCACATCCCGGTGTCCACAGTGAACACCGCGTCGTCGGCGGCTTCCTCGTCGAGCACGTCGGCGACGTACTCCGGATGCAGCGGGATGTGCTTCGACACCTCGGTCGTGTAAGCGTCGACCACCCGCTGCAGCCCGCGTTCGTGCTTGCGCAGCATGGCGTCCAGGAACGACCGGTCGCTGCGCTCGCGCAGCTTCGGCAGCACCGCCCGGATCGTGGCCCCGACGTCCCCCTGCACGCCGAACTCCAGCGCCGAACGACGCCCCATCCGCGACGGGTCGATGTCCACCTGCACGGTGTTGCGCTGCGGCAGGAAGTTGTCGTACGGGAAGTCCGTCCCCAGCAGCAGCACCAGATCGGCCTCGTGCATCGCCTCATAGCAGGCCCCGTAGCCGAGCAGCCCGCTCATGCCGACGTCGTACGGGTTGTCGTACTGCACGAACTCCTTGCCCCGCAGCGAATGCCCGACCGGAGCCCCGGCCGCGGCGGCGAGCGCGAGCACCTCGTCGTGGGCGTCCCGGCACCCCGCGCCCGCCATGATCATCACCTTCTCCGCCCGGTCGATCCGGTCGGCGAGACGGGCGACGTCGGCCTCGGCGGGCACCACCGCGGGCGGGCTGCCGAGCGGCACCGACTCTCCGGTGGCGTGCGCGGCGGTCTCGTGCGAGACGTCGCCGGGCAGCACCAGAACCGCGGCCCCGCGGCGGCCGACGGCGTTCTGCACCGCGATCCGCGCGAGCCGCGGCATCTGCTCGGGCGAGCTCACCATCTCGCAGTAGTGCGAGCATTCGGCGAACAGCTGCTGCGGATGCGTTTCCTGGAAGAACCCGGTGCCGATCTGCGTCGACGGGATGTGCGAGGCGATCGCGAGCACCGGGGCTCCCGAGCGGTGCGCGTCGTAAACCCCTTGCAGCAGATGCAGATTGCCCGGGCCGCAGCTGCCCGCGCACACCGCGAGCCGCCCGGTGAGCTGCGCCTCGGCCGCGGCGGCGAACGCGCCCGCCTCTTCGTTGCGCACGTGCACCCAGTCGATCCCGCCGCGTGCCGAACCGCCGGTGCGGCGCACCGCGTCCACCACGGGGTTGAGGCTGTCGCCCACCACCCCGTAGATCCGGCGCACCCCGGATTGCACCAGAACGTCGATCAACTGGTCGGCCACCGTCGCCATGCTCGTCTGTCCCTTCGTGAGAGTCCTTTCGCAGTCTGTCACCGATCAGGCGAACCGCCACCGCATTGACAGATATTGTTGTCAATGGCACGGTGATCAGGACCGACGACGAGGAGGACCGCCGCTCATGCCACGCGAGTTCGAGGTGCGCAAAGAGGTTCAGCTGCCCGCGGGGCCCGAGGCGGTCTGGGAGGCCGTGGCGACCGGGCCCGGCATCGATTCGTGGTTCATGGGCCGCCACGAGGTCGACGCCGCGGCCAAGCGGATCCGGTTCACCCTCGGCGAAATGCGCACCGAGGCGGAGATCACGGCGTGGGACCCGCCGCGCAAGTTCGCCTATCGCGGCGAAGCGGCCGAGGACGGCACGTTCGACGCGATGGAATTCCTCGTGGAAGCGGCCGAAGGCGGCACTTCTGTACTGCGATTCGTGCACCGCGGGTTCGTCGAGGACGGCTGGGACGACGAGTACCACGAGTCCTTCGCCGTCGGCTGGGAGATGTACCTGCACACCCTCGCCGAACTGCTGGCCCACTTCCCCGGCCGTTTCGCGACGTACGTGACCGCGGACGGCCCTGCCTCGTCGGCGAGCCGGGACGCGTGGCCGAAACTGCTGGCAGCGCTCGGCCTGCCCGAGGACGCGTCGGCCGGGCAAGCCGTCCAGTTCACCGTCGGCGGCGAAACGGTAGAGGGCGTCCTCGACTACTCGACCCCGAACTACGCCGGAGTCCGCACCGAGGACGCCCTCTACCGGTTCCACGAACGGTCGTTGCTGAACATGCCGATCGCGGTCGGGCATCACCTGTTCCGCCCGGACGTCGACGAGACCGCCGAAAGCGCGACCTGGAGCCGCTGGCTCGCCGACGCGCTCGGCTGACGTCAGCGGCGGCGCAGCAGCAGCGCCGCCCCGCCGGCCGCCACGACGGCCCCGGCGATCACGTTGCCGATCACCGCGCCGGTCGACGGCACTGTCTCGTCGCCGTACCGCAGCAAGAACGGGGACACCGCGGCCCACGCCCCGAGCACCGGCAGCACCCAGGCCAGCGCCTGAGCACCGGAATCGCGCGCCCGCATGGCAGCGAAAACGACGATCGCGAGCCCGGCCACCGTGTTGCTCACCGCGAGTTCGGCGGCCCCGCCGAACCGCAGCAGCCACGGCGCGGCGATCAAGTACAGACCGGCCAGCACAGCGAAGCCCGCTGCACCCCCGGAGACCGCGGTCTTGCCGGACATCGTGCTGGTGGACATCTGGATCACCTCAGCAGATCTCGGTTCCACCCTCTCGGGTACCCAGATTCCGGCCGGTGATTCACGCCCCCGCGGCGGCGAACGCCTCGCGCAGGCCGCGGCGCACCGGCACCGCGGCCTCGATCCCGGACACCGCGAAGGCACGCAGCACGAGCGGCCCGGTGGCCACCACCGAAAGCGCGGGCCGGACGCGGCTCGTCTCTTCCAGCACGCGCAGCCCGGCGCAGCTGAGATAGCCGACCCGCGAAAGGTCCACGACCAGTTTCCCGCCCGCCCCGGAGGCGGCCGACAGCGCGGATCGGAACTGTCCTACCGACGCGACGTCGATCTCGCCCGCCGCTGTGACCAGCACGATGTCGCCGTCCCTGCGGCTGGTGAAGACGGTGAGACCGGCAGCCCCGCGAGCACCCATTGGCGAAACGGTACGCGCCCGCGCGGCGCCGGCAAACCGTCCCGCCCCGACCGGGTGGGGCAATTCACGAGCGGGTCACAGCTGCGCGAGCAGCTTCTCGCGCAGCTCCGGCTGGTCGGCGAGACCGTTCCGGATCGAGAAGTCGACGAACGGCCGCATCTGCTCCCGGGGGACGAGCGACCAGTCGAGCGGGCCGAGCGGCGGCTGCGGGTCGTATTCGATGCCGAACTGGACCAGCCGCGCGGCGTCCGCTCCGCTCATCCGCTCCACCAGGTGCAATGCCAGGTCGATGCCCGCGGACACCCCCGCCGCGGTGATCACCGGGCCGCTGTCGGCCCAGCGCTGCCGGACCGGTTTGGCCCCGAACACGCGCAGGGCGTCCAGGAACGTCCAGTGCGTGGTCGCTTCGCGACCTTCGAGCAGCCCAGCCTGGCCGAGCAGCAGCGAACCGGTGCACACGGACGTCATGAGCTCGGCGGACGTCGCGGCCTGCCGGAGGTAGCCGATGAGCGCCTCGTCGCCGAGCGCGCGCAGCGTCGGCGCGCCACCGCCGGGGACCAGCACCCAGGACGGGTCCGGGACCTGGTCGAAGGTGTGGCTCGGCGCGATCCGCAACGGCGTGTCGGTGTCGGTGGTCTCCAGGGTTTCGCCCACGACCGCCACGCGGACCGAGGGGTCGGCCGCCGCGTAGGCGGTGATCGCCTGCAGCGGTCCGACCAGGTCCAGCACCGTCAGGCCGGGGTAGACGACGAACGCGAAGGTTTTCTGGGTCATGCCGCCACCCTCCCGGGCGCGCGGCCCGGCCGGGACACGCGTGTCCGAAATCCTGCGAAGCCGGTTGTTCCGGCCGGGCGAGCTGCTACCGTGCCGCCATGCCGAGTACCGCCCGGCAGGTCGTGATCCTCGGGTACCCCGACGCCGAACTGCTCGACATCGCCTGCGTATCCGACGTTTTCGACGCCGCCACCCGGCTCGGCGCGGCGCGCCCGTACGACGTCCGGCTCGCCACCGTCGACGGGCTGCCCTTCGCTTGCCAGTCCGGGCTCACGCTCGCCCCGCACGTCCGGATCGACCAGGTCCGCGGCCCGCTCGACACGTTCGTCGTCGCGGGCGGACTCGGCCACCTCGCCGCCGCCAAGGACCAACGGCTGCTCGCGCACGTGCGGCGGCTGTCGCAGCTGAGCAAGCGCACGGCGTCGGTCTGCACCGGGGCGACCGTGCTCGCCGCGGCCGGGCTGCTGAGCGGCCGCCGGGCGACCACGCACTGGTCGCACGCGGCGCGGCTCGCCGAGCAGTACCCGTCGGTGACCGTGGACCCGGTGCCGCTTTTCGTGCGGCACGGCGACGTCTACACCTCCGCGGGCGTCACCAGCGGGCTCGACCTCACCCTCGCCTTCGTCGAGGAGGACCACGGCCCGACGCTCGCCCGCGAGGCCGCCCGGTCGCTGGTCACCTACCTGCAGCGGCCCGGGAACCAGGCGCAGGTGAGCATGTTCCTCGCCGGTCCGCCGCCGGAGCACCGGCAGGTCCGCGACCTCACCGCGTACGTCGCCGAGCACCTCGCCGACGACCTCGGCGCGCCCGCGCTGGCGAACCAGGCCGGCATCAGCACCCGCCAGCTGACCCGGCTGTTCGACGCCCATCTCGGCACCACCCCGGGGAAGTACGTGCGGACGGTGCGCGCCGAACACGCCGCCCGCCTGCTGTCCGGCACCGACCTCCCGCTCGCCGCGATCGCGCGACGCTGCGGTTTCGGCTCCACCGAGACGCTCCGGCAAGCGTTTCTGGACCATTTCGACACGCCTCCCTCGGCCTACCGCCGGGTGCACCTGCGTTCCGCTCACGCCTGAACGAAACGCCGGATACGCCCGCCTCGTCCCCCACCCGGTACGGGTGAACCGCGAGCCGGGAGGGCAGGATGTCCGCCGTGGCACCGCACGACTACCCCGACCAGGACCCCGACGACACCGGCCCGCTCCCGCGCGTGCCGGGCGAGCCCGCGTCCCCGTCCTCCGCCGTGCCGCCCCCAGCGTCTCCGCCGCGCGCCCGGCCGGAGGGCCCGCGCCGCGTGCGCCGCGCCGAACCCGGACGGCCGCCTGAGCGGTCGGGCGAACCGGGACGCCCCGTTGAGCGATCCGGGGACCCAGGACGACCAGTCGAGCGCACCGGCGAGCCCGGACGTCCGGCTGACCGGTCCGGCTCCCCCGGGCGCACCGGCGAACCGGGACGGCGAGCCGAGCGGCCCGGCGAACCTCGGCGTCCGCGCGCGGCCTCCCCTCGGCCCGGCCAGCCCGGCGCCCCTCGCTCCGCACAGCCGGGCCACCCGCGCAGCGGCGACCCACGCGCCTCCGATTCCCGCGGCGCGCACTCCGGTGAACTGCGGCTGCCCCGCCGCGCGGGCGACACTCCGCCGACCGGCACCCGCCGCCGTCCCCCGGCCCGGCCGCCACAGTCCGAAAAGGACACTCCGAAACCCGCTGCCGCCAAGGAACTCCCGCCGTCCACCGGGCACGGCCACGGTCATGGGCACGGCCACGGCCCGGCCGCCCCGGCTTCGCAACGAGTCCGCAAACTCTTGATCTGGCTTCTCGCCCCGCTGGCCCTGGCCACCGTCGTGGGCATGATCGTGCTGTACCCGTGGGGCAGTTCGCTGCCGAAAAGCGCCGTACCGCAAGGCACTCCGGTCCAGGCGGCGATCACGACCGCGACGTCCGGCCCGTGCCTGCAGCCCGGCCAGGTGCAGGTCGGCTCGCAGCCGGAGCCGGACGCGAAACCGTGTCTCACCGTCGATCTTCAGATGAGCGACGGCCCGGCGGCCGGGAAGCCGGTGCGGCTGACCGTGCCGATCGAGCCGAGCACGCCGCGGTTCTCCGCGGGCGACAAGGTCGTGCTGGCCTACAACGGCGGCAATCCGCTCGATCCGCAGTCGTTCACGCTCGTCGATTTCCAGCGCGGCACACCGCTGGTGCTGCTCGCCGCGCTGTTCGCGGTCGCCGTGCTCGTGCTCGGCCGCTGGCAGGGCCTGGCCGCGCTGGTCGCGCTGGTGCTGAGTTTCGTGGTGATCGTGCTTTTCGTGCTGCCCGCGATTCTCGCCGGGGAGAACCCGCTGGTGGTGGCGATCGCCGGAGCGGGCGCGATCATGTTCCTCGCGCTCTATCTGACGCACGGCCTGTCCGCGAGAACCTCGGTCGCCGTACTGGGCACCTTGGTCAGCCTCGCCCTGATCGGAATCCTGTCGGCCATCTTCTCCGCCGCCGCGTCCCTCACCGGCCTCGACGACAGCACCACGACGCTGATCGCCTCACTCGGCCACGGCATCGACGCCCGCGGCCTGCTGCTGGCAGGCATCGTGATCGGCGCACTGGGCGTACTAGACGACGTAACGATCACCCAGACCAGCGCAGTATGGGAACTGCGACGCGCGAACCCCTCGCTCAGCTGGCGCGAGCTGTACAGCTCGGGCCTGCGAATCGGCCGCGACCACGTCGGTTCCGCCGTGAACACTCTGGTGATGGCCTACGCCGGAGCCGCCCTGCCGGTAATGCTCTACTCCGCCATCTCCGGCGTCGGCCTAGGCGCACTGCTAGGCAGCGAAGACATCGCAGCCGAAATCATCCGAACACTGGCCGGCTCAGTAGGCATCGTCGCCGCAGTCCCAGTAACAACAGTCCTCGCAGCCTTGATCGCCGCCCGCGAACCAGTAGAACACCTCATCAACACCACCACCCCCGCCAAACCACACCAGTAACACCCCGCCCCCCAGCCCGGCGCAACCGTCGCGAATGCGGTACGAAGACCGCGACTCCCGCCCCCAAGGAGGGCCTCCGTGTTCTCAACCGTCCTGGCCGGGCCCGAATCACCGCTGCACCTGACCCGCCGCCTCTCCGCATCCGCGTAGACGCCCCCTGAGCCGCTTCCCCGCCCGCCACTCCCCTCAACTCGACCGTAACGGCGGGATCGCGCCGACGTTTGGGCTGAGCGGCGGGACAGGCCGAAGGCCCCTCCCGCCGCTC
>NZ_JBSHAM010000077.1:0-37920 GCF_053611505.1 Amycolatopsis sp. NPDC054798
GCCCCGCCTGTGCGGGGGTCCTTCCCCAGACTTCTTTCCCGCCTTGACAAGCACCCCCGAACCGTCAGCACACTTGGCTTCGGGGTGCCCACGCAACGCTCTTTTCGCGGCGAAGCCGCGCCCTTCTCCGCGGCGAAGCCGCGCCCTCCCCCAGCGAAAGCCCCGGGACCTCACCGCCCCCGAGCCATCTCCTCCAACCGCCGAATCCGGTCCTCGATCGGCGGATGCGTGGAAAACATCCGGCTCAACCCAGCCCCAGGCCGGAACGGGTTCGCGATCATCAAATGCGACTGCGACACCACAGCCGGCTCCGGAGCCAACGGCGCGGCCCGGGTACCCCGCTCCAACTTCCGCAACGCCGACGCCAGTCCCAACGGATCCCCAGTCAACTCCGCCCCAGAAGCATCCGCCTGGTACTCCCGCGACCGGCTCACCGCCATCTTCACCACCCCAGCCGCGATCGGCCCGATCAGGACCAGCAACAGCGACATGAACGGGTTGCCCTCGCGATCATTCCCCCCGAAGAAAAACGCGATATTCGCCAGCACACTGACCACACTCGCCAGAGCCCCAGCGACGCACGAGATCAAAATGTCCCGGTTGTACACATGCGACAGCTCATGCCCGAGCACCGCACGCAGCTCGCGCTCGTCGAGCAACTCCAAGATCCCCGTGGTGCAGCACACGGCAGCGTGCTGCGGGTTGCGCCCGGTCGCGAAAGCGTTGGGCGCGGCGGTCGGGCTTACGTACAGCGAGGGCATCGGCTGCCTCGCGGACGTCGCCAGCTCGCGCACGATCCGGTACATCGCGGGCTGCTCGACCTCCGACACCGGCCGCGCGTGCATCGCGCGCAGGGCCATTTTCTCGGAGTTGAAGTAGGCGTAGGCGTTCATCCCCAGCGCCACGATCAGGCCGATCACCAGCGCTCCGCGGCCGAACAATCCGCTGATCCCGATGATGATCGCCGAGAGCAGACCGAGCAGCATCGCCGTCTTCAGCCCGTTGTGGTGCTTGTGCACGCGCGCTCGCCTCCGTCCGCTCTGGCAGGTGCCTCAAGGTGGGTTACTCACTGGAAACAACGCGATCGGGGGACTCGAAGTTCCTTCGCATGATCCTTGTCCGAGTTAGGGTCGGCGAGCAACCCAACCGACCGGGGCAGGTGAGCGATGCGAGGTTCCCAGTTCTCCCGGCGAGGGCTGTTCGGCCTGGTCAGCGCCGGTGCGGCGGCGGTGCTCGGCGGGAGCGCGCAGGCGGCCGGGCAGGTCACCAGCGTGCAGGTCGGCGGGACGCTTTCGGCGCTTGCGGTGAGTCCGGTCACCGGGCTGGTGTACGTGGCTGACCGGGCGTCCGGCATGGTCGTCGTCCTCGATCCGGCCGCGGGGCGGGTCGTGGGCGAGCTCGCGGTGGGCGGGGAGCCGAGCGACGTGGTGGTGGGCACCGACCGGATCTACGTCGCCAATCCGGCGGGCGGCACGGTGCTCGCCTTCGACAGTCAGACGCACCGGTTTCTCAGCGCGGTCAGCGCGGGGGCGGGTGCGTCGGCGCTCGCGATCGATCCCCAGGCCAGCCTCGTGTACGCGGTGAGCGGCAAGACCGGCACGTTCGCGGTGCTCGACAGCATCAGTCTCACTCAGCAGGACCTGCTTCCGGCTCCGAAGCCGGGGCTCGCCGGGATCGCGCTGGATCGCGGCCGGCGACGCGCTTATTGCACCAGCCCGAACACGAACTCGGTCGAGATCTGCGACCTCGACGCGGGGGCGTTCACCGCGAGTGTTTCGGTGGGCGCCTCCCCCACCGGGATCGACGTGCACGAGCTGAGCGGCGCGGTGTTCGTGGCGAATTCGGCGATCCACCATATGTCCATTGTGGATGGATCGGCCCGGGCCCAGGTCAAGACCGTGTTGCTGCGCAGCGAGGCGTCCTCGCTCGCGGTGCATCAGGGCAGCGACACGGTGTACACCAACGGCGGGCAAAATGGACTGTCCTGTGTGGACGGACGCAGTCAAACCCTGACCGGCGAGCTGAGTCTCGGGGTGAATCCGGGCGACGTGGCGGTGGATCAGCGCACGCGCACGGTGTACGTGACCGATCCGCTGCACGGCACGGTCAGCATCGTGCGCGATTTCTGACTGTCCGCATGAAGTTACTCCAGGTATACGGTGTCGGGTATGGAACTTGGCCTCCAGATCCCCGACTTCACCTTGCCGGGAGGAACCGCCGCGCTCGGCCGGAAGCTGGCGGAGACGGTGCGAGCGGCGGACGAGGCCGGGTTCGCTTATCTCGCGGTAATGGACCACTTCTTCCAGATTCCGAGCGTCGGCCCGAGCGATCGCGCGATGCTCGAGGCGTACACCACGCTCGGCTACTTCGCCGCGCACACCCAGCGCGCGAAACTGTTCACCTACGTCACTGGCGCGATTTACCGGCATCCCGGCCTGCTCGCGAAAGCGGTCACGACGCTCGACGTGCTGTCCGGCGGGCGGGCCATGCTCGGCATCGGCGCGGGCTGGAACGAAGAGGAGGCTCGCGGGCTCGGTTTTCCGTTTCCGTCCACATCGGAACGGTTCGAACTGCTCGAGGAGAACCTGCGGTATGTCCGGCAGATGTGGGACGAGGACGACAAACCGTTCTCCAGCAAGCATTTCACTGCCGAACGACTCCTCAACAGCCCTCAGCCGCCGCACCGGCCGCCGATCATGGTCGGCGGTGGCGGCGAGAAGAAAACTCTCCGCCTCGTCGCCAAGTACGGCGACTACTGCAACATCGGCAACGGCCCGGATCTCGAACGCAAACTGGACGTGCTCAAGCGGCATTGCGAAACCGAGGGCCGCGACTACGCCGAGATCGCCAAGACTGTTTACCACTATCTGGACATCGGCCCGTCCGGGGAGAAAACCGGCGAGTTTCTCACCGAGGCGGAGCGGCTGCACCGGCTCGGTGTGCAGGCCGTGATCGGCCCGCTGCCCGGCGGAGCCGACCAGAACCGGATCGAGATTTTCGCGCAAGACATCATTCCGGCGGTTAAGGAGTTGGCATGAAACTCGGGTTGCACCTGGCTCAGCAGACCTGGCCGAACGGCCCGGCGGCGCTCGGCGCGGATCTGGCGCGGGTGGCCCGGACCGCGGACGAGGCCGGGTTCGAATACCTGTCGGTGATGGACCATTTCTTCCAGATTTCCAGCTATGGCCCGCCGGAGCACGAGATGCTGGAAGCCTGGACCACGCTCGGCTTCCTGGCCGCGCACACCGAACGGGTCAAGCTGCTCACTCTCGTCACCGGTGTCATTTACCGGCATCCGGGACTGCTCGCGAAGGCGGCGACGACGCTCGACGTCCTGTCCGGCGGGCGGGCGATCCTCGGCATCGGGGCCGGGTGGAACGAGGAGGAATCCCGCGCGCTCGGGTTCCGGTTCCCGCCGATGAAGGAGCGCTTCGAACAGCTTGAGGACGCCCTCCGGTACATCCATCAGATGTGGGCTGAGGGTGACGAGCCCTTTACTGGCACGCACGTCAGCGGCGAACGGCTGTTGAACAGCCCGCAGCCGATCCAGCGCCCGCATCCGCCGATCCTGATCGGCGGCGGGGGCGAGAAGAAGACGCTGCGGTTCGTCGCGCAGTACGGCGACATCTGCAATTTGATGCCCAGTGACGATCTTCCGCGCAAACTGGACGTGTTGAAGCAGCACTGCGAGGACGTCGGCCGCGACTACTCGGAGATCACGAAAACCGCTTCGCTGCGCCTGGACACGGGTGAAAACGGCGAGAAAACCGGGCAGCTGCTGGATGAACTGGGCCGGCTGGCCGAACTCGGTTTCACCGGCGCGACCGGCTGGGCGGACGGCGTGCCGGACCCGGCGGTGCTCGAACGGTTCGCCACCGAGGTGATCCCGGCGGCCGAAAAGCTGTGATCCGCTGACGAACGGGTGACGGCTGCGCCATCCGGCACCGGCGCGCCGCCCGTTCGCCGCAGCGGCTCGCGGCATTCCGCCGCCGCCAGAAGTCTTTTCCAGTCCCGTCGACCAGGGAAACGCGCCGGTGCGCTTGTGACGCCGCACCGGCTGCCGAGAAACTTTGGTCTCGGTTCCGACTCGGTCCTGCGAGCGTCCCGGCACGTTGTAACGACGGCCGGGCGCAGATCGACCTGCCCTACGCAGATCGCGCTCGTGACCGGAGGAGCCTGGCACATGACCACATGTCGACTCTGCGGTTCGGAAAGAACCGCCAGCGTGGTCGACCTCGGCGCGACCCCGCCGTGCGAGCGGTTCCTGACCGCCGCGCAGCTGGCCGAACCCGAACCGACTTTCCCGCTGCATCTCGAAGTGTGCACGGAATGCTGGCTCGCGCAGCTCCCGCCGCTGCTCGACCCGGCCGACACATTCACCGATTACGCGTATTTCTCGTCTTTTTCCACCTCGTGGGTCGAACACGCGAAACGGTTCACCGACTCCGCGGTGGAACGACTCGGGCTGACTGACCGGTCTTTCGTCGTGGAGGTCGCCAGCAACGACGGATACCTCCTGAAGCACGTCGTTGAGCGCGGAATCCGTTGTCTCGGCGTGGAACCTTCGGTGAACGTCGGGCAGGCCGCGCGCGAGGCCGGGGTGCCGACGCACACCGCGTTCCTCTCCGAGGACACCGGCCGGGAGGTGCGAGCCGAACACGGGCCTGCCAACCTGGTCGTGGCGAACAACGTTTACGCGCACATTCCGGACATCCGCGGGTTCACCCACGGGCTGCGCGCGCTCGTCGCGAACGACGGCTGGGTGTCGATCGAGGTGCAGCATCTGCTCACGCTGATCGAAAAGAACCAGTACGACACGATCTACCACGAGCATTTCCAGTACTACACCGTCGAATCCGCACGGCGGGCGCTCGCGGGCGGCGGGCTGACCGTGGTCGACGTCGAACTCCTGCCGACGCACGGCGGCTCGATCCGGCTGTGGGCGCGGCCCGCGGAGGCGGCTGGGGAGCCGAGCGCCCGGATGATCGACGTGCTGGCCAGGGAGAAGGCGGCCGGGCTGCACGAGTTGTCCGGGTACACCGAATTCGCCGACCGGGTCACCCGCGTCCGGCTCGAACTGCTCGAATTTCTCCTCGCCGCCCGCAAGGCCGGGAAAACGACCGTCGGGTACGGCGCGCCGGGCAAGGGCAACACCCTGCTCAACCACTGCGGCATCCGCCCGGACCTGCTGGCCTACACGGTGGACCGCAATCCCTACAAGCACGGCCGGTTCACGCCGGGCACCCGGATCCCGGTCGTGGAACCGGACCGGATCGCGGCCGACCGGCCGGACTACGTGCTCGTCCTGCCCTGGAACCTGCGGGACGAACTGACCGAGCAGCTCTCCTACGTCGGCGCGTGGGGCGGCAAGCTCGTCTTCCCGATTCCACGCCTGGAAATCGTCGAGGTGACGTGAAGTGAAGGTCGTTCTGTTCTGCGGCGGCTACGGAATGCGGATGCGCAGCAGCGAGGCGTCCGACGTGCCCAAGCCGATGGCGATGGTCGGGCCCCGCCCGCTGATCTGGCACGTGATGCGGTACTACGCGCATTTCGGGCACACCGAGTTCGTGCTGTGCCTCGGCTACGGCGCGCACCACATCAAGCATTTCTTCCTGAACTACCAGGAAACGACGTCCAACGATTTCGTGCTGCGCGGCGGGAAGCCGGAGCTGCTGTCCACCGACATCGCCGACTGGACGATCTCGTTCGTGCAGACCGGGATCGAATCGCCGATCGGCGAACGGCTCCGCCGCGTGCGCGACCATCTCGACGGCGACGAGATGTTCCTCGCCAACTACGCCGACGTCCTCACCGACGCGCCGCTGGACAACATCGTCGAGCGGTTCGAAAACAGCGACGCGGGCGCGTCCATGCTCGTCGTGCCGCCGCAGTCGTCGTTCCACTGCGTCGAGATGGACGAGGGCGGCCTGATCGGCGCGATCACGCCGGTCAGCGAACTCCCGCTGTGGGAAAACGGCGGCTATTTCGTGCTGCGGCAGGAGATTTTCGACCACATCCCGGAGAACGGCGACCTGGTCGCCGACGGCTGCGGCGAACTCGCCAAACGCGGCCGGCTGCTCGCGTACCCCTATCGCGGGTTCTGGAAGCCGACCGACACGGTCAAGGAACGCTACGCGCTCGACGCCGCTTACACGCACGGCGACCGGCCGTGGGCGTTGTGGGAACACGAAAAGGTGCGCGCGTGATCCGCCTCGGCGCCGAGCTGAAGAGCATCGTCGTGCTCGGCGCGCATTGCGACGACATCGCCATCGGGGCCGGCGGCACGCTGCTGGAGATCTGCGGACAGCGTCCCGGCCTCAAGGTCGACGCGCTGGTGCTGTCCGGCGGCGGGACCGATCGGGAGAACGAGGAACGCGCCGCGCTGGCCGCGTTCTGCCCGGGTGCCGAGCTGAACGTCACGGTGCTCAAGCTGCCGGACGGACGCCTCCCCTCGCACTGGGAGGAAGCCAAGAACGCGCTGGAAGACCTTCGTCGCCGGACCGATCCGGACGTCGTGTTCGCGCCCCGCACCGTCGACGCGCACCAGGACCACCGCGGGCTCGCGCAGCTCGTGCCCACGGTGTTCCGCGGCCATCTGACGCTGGGGTACGAGATCGTCAAATGGGACGGGGATCTCGGACGGCTGCCCGCTTACGTGCCGCTGTCGGACGAGACGACGCAGCGCAAGATCGAACTGCTGCACGAGCATTACGGCTCTCAGCAGCACCGGCCGTGGTACGACCGCGAGGCGTTCCTCGGCCTCGCGCGGATTCGCGGAATCGAATGCCAAGAACGCTATGCCGAGGCGTTCGAGGCACACAAACTCGTCATCGAGCTAAGGGGCTGAAGGCATGCGCGTGCTGCTCACGGGGCACACGGGATATCTGGGCACGGTGATGGCTCCGGTGCTCACCGCGGCGGGACACGAGGTCGTCGGCCTCGACTCGGGCTTGTTCGCCGCTTGTGTGCTCGGCCCGGCCCCGCGCGATCCGGTCGGGCTGGCCGTCGACCTGCGGGATGTGAAAGCCGAACACCTGCAGGGCTTCGACGCGGTGATCCACTTGGCCGCGCTGTCGAACGACCCGCTCGGTTCGCTCGCGCCCCAGTTGACCTACGACATCAACCACCACGCGTCGGTCAAGCTCGCGAAACTCGCGAAGGAGGCCGGGGTTTCCCGGTTCCTGTACGCCTCGACCTGCTCCGTCTACGGCGCTTCCGGCGGCAGCGGCCTGGTCGACGAGGACGCGCCGCTTCGGCCGGTCACGCCGTACGCGGAGTCGAAGGTACGCGTGGAGGCCGAGGTTTCCGACCTCGCCGACGACGACTTCACCCCGGTGTACATGCGCAACGCCACCGCATTCGGCTTCTCCCCGCGGCTGCGCGCCGACATCGTGCTGAACAACCTCGTCGGCCACGCCTACCTCTCCGGCGAGGTTCTCGTGCTCTCCGACGGCACGCCGTGGCGGCCGCTGGTCCACGCCGACGACATCGCGCACGCCTTCACCGCCGCGCTCGGGGCTCCGCGCGAAGCCGTGCACAACAAGGCGTTCAACATCGGCACCGAGCGCAACAACGTGACGGTCGCCGAGATCGCCGAAGAGGTCGTCGCCGTGGTCCCCGGCGCCAAGCTGAGGATCACCGGGGAAGCCGGGGCCGACCCGCGCTCCTACCGCGTCGATTTCTCCCGGTTCCGCGACGCCGTTCCGACGTTCGACTGCAAGTGGGGCGTGAAAGACGGCGCGCTGCAACTGTTCGACGCTTACCGCCGCAGCAGCCTCACCCAGGAACAGTTCGAGCGCCGCTTCACCCGGCTGAACTGGTTGAGCGACCGGCAGGCCGCCGGCGCGGTCGACGCCACCCTGCGGCACGCCTGATGCGCACGGGGCCCGAGATGCACGCTCTGGTGGAACGGTTGTACCCGTTCTGCCGGAGCATCACCGGCGACGGCGTGCGGCAGACCCTGGCCGTCCTCGGCGAGCACCTCCCGCTCGACCGGTACGAGGTGCCGAGCGGCACCGAGGTGCTGGACTGGACCGTGCCGCCGGAGTGGAACATCCGCGACGCCTTCGTCGCGGATTCCTCCGGACGGCGGGTGATCGATTTCCGGAAGTCGAACCTGCACGTGGTCGGCTACAGCGTCCCGGTCGACCAGGTCGTCAGTCTCGCCGAACTGCGCCCGCACCTGCACACGCTTCCCGAGCAGCCGTCGTTGATCCCGTACCGCACCAGCTATTACTCCCCCACCTGGGGGTTTTGCCTCGCGCAGGACGTGCTCGACACGCTGCCGGACGGCGACTATCACGTCAAAATCGACTCGACGCTCGCCGACGGACACCTCACCTACGCCGAGCACGTCGTGCCGGGCGAGGTGTCCGACGAGGTGCTCGTGTCGTGTCACCTCTGCCATCCGTCGCTGGCCAACGACAACCTCGCCGGCATCGCGGTCGCCGTCGCGCTCGCACAGGCGCTGGCCGAGGAAAAGCCGTACTACACCTACCGGTTCCTGTTCATGCCCGGCACGATCGGCGCGATCACTTGGCTGGCGCGCAATTCCCAGCGCATCGATCAGGTCAAGCACGGCGTCGTGCTGGCCTGCGCCGGGGACCGGGGTTCGCTGACCTACAAGCGGAGCCGTCGCGGGGACGCCGACATCGACCGCGTTTTCGCGCACGTCCTCAAGGACAAACCGCACGAGATCCGCGATTTCTCGCCGTACGGCTACGACGAGCGCCAGTTCTGCTCCCCCGGCTTCAACCTCGGCGTCGGCTCGCTCACGCGCACGCCGTACGCGGGCTACCCGGAGTACCACACTTCGGCGGACAACCCGTCCTTCGTCGACCCGGACTCGATGGCCGACACTCTCGACACGCTGCGGACGGCGTTTTCCGTACTCGACCGCAACCGCCGCTACGTGAACCTGAGCCCGTACGGCGAACCTCAGCTCGGCAAGCGCGGACTGTACGACTCGCTCGGCGGGCGCAGCGACGCGAAGGAAGCCCAGCTGGCCATGCTGTGGGTGCTCAGCCTCTCCGACGGCGACCACAGCCTCCTCGACATCGCCGAACGGGCGGACCTGCCGTTCGGCGCCGTAGCCGCGGCGGCCGATGCCCTTCAGGCCGCCGGACTGCTGAAGGAGTGAGGCCGTGCCGTCGATCCTGCGTTCGCGAGCCGTCCGCGCGATGGCGGGACGGCTCAGCTGGGGCCTTGGCGACCAGGCCGTTTCGAGCCTGACCAACTTCGTGGTCGGCCTGTACGTCGCGCGCTCGCTCGGCGCGACGGCGTTCGGGCTGTTCAGCATCGCGTGGGTGACCTACGGCGTCATTCTCAACATCTCGCGCGGCATCGCCACCGACCCGCTGATGGTCCGGTTCTCCGGCGTCAGCCGGGCAAGCTGGCGCACCGCAGTCGGGCAGGCGGTCGGGACCGCTTTCGTGGTGGGCGTCGCGAGCGGGCTGGTCAGTGTCCTTTTTGGACTTATGGTCGGCGGTCCGCTCGGCACCGCGTTCGTCGCACTCGGCGTGGTGCTGCCGTTCCTGCTCGTGCAGGACGCCTGGCGGTTCGGCTTTTTCGCGCAGGGCACCGGGCACAAGGCGTTTCTCAACGACGGAATCCAGGCCGTCGCGTTGTTCCCGGCGCTGGTCCTGGCCGCGCGCTACGACACCGTGGTCGCGTTCCTGCTGGCCTGGGGCTGTTCGGCCGGGGTCGCGGCCGCCTTCGGCTGGGTGCAGACGAGCGTGCTGCCGCGGCTCGGCGGGGTGCGCTCGTGGCTGCGAGAGCATCGCGACCTGGGTGTGCGCTACCTCGTGGAGAACGTCAGCAACAGTGGTTCGTCGCAGCTGCGGGCGTACGGGCTGGGCGCGATCTCCGGGTTGGCCGCGGTCGGCACAGTGCGTGGTGCGGAACAGCTGCTCGGGCCGTTTCTCGCGCTGCTCATGGGACTTTCCCTCGTCACGGTCGCCGAGGGCGCGCGGGTGCTCCGGCAGTCGCCGCACCGGTTGTGGCACTTCTGCGTGGTGCTCGGCGCCGCGCAGGCCGCGGCGGCGCTGGTGTGGGGACTCGGGTTGTGGCTCTTCATCCCCGACAACGCTGGCCGGTTCGTGCTCGGTTCGCTGTGGGACAGCTCGTCGCTGCTGGTCCCGGCGGTCACGATGGCCGTCGTCGGCGCGAGCTTCACCACTGGCGCGACGGCCGGGTTGCGTGCGCTCGGGATGGCGCGGCGGAGCTTGCGGTCCCAGCTGATCTCGTCGGCGTGCTACGTCGTGTTCGGCCTGATCGGGGCTGTGCTCGGCGGCGCGACCGGTTCGGAGTGGGGCGTCGCGGCCGCCACGCTCACCGGCTCGGCCGTGTGGTGGTGGCAGCTGCGCAGCGCGCTTCGCGACCACTTCGCGGCGGTAGTCGAGTTTCCCGCCGCGTCAGGTTCATTCAGCCAAGCAGAACTCCATTCGGCTTCCGAGGAGATGAAACCGGCATGAGCACGGCGCCCCGGCTGACCATTGGTCTGCCCGTCTACAACGGCGAGGAGTTCCTCGGCGAAGCGCTCGACGCGCTGCTCGGGCAGACCTACGAGGACTTCGAGCTGATCATCTCCGACAACGCGTCGGAGGACGGCACGGAAGAGATCGCCCGCAAATACGCGCAGCAGGATTCGCGGATCCGGTATCTGCGCCAGCAGCGCAACATCGGCGCGACCCCGAACCACAACATCCTGCTCGACCAGGCGCGCGGCGAGCTTTTCAAATGGGCCTCGCACGACGATCTCTACGGCCGGGAGCTGCTGGCGAAGTGCGTCGACGCGCTCGACGCCCGGCCGGAGATGATCCTCGCGCATTCGCATCAGGCGATCATCGACGAGAACGGCGCGGTGACGGTGCCGCTGGACTACCGGCACCAGACCGACTCGCTCCGGCCGTCCGTACGGTTCAAGAGCCTGCTGTTCGAACCTGGCGGCGACGATTTCTACGGCGTGATCCGCACGGCCGTGCTGCGTCGCGTCACGCCGATGGGCAGCTACCACCACGCCGACCGCACGTACGTGGCCGAGTTGGCGCTGCACGGCCCGTTCTACCAAGTGCCGGAGCTGCTGTACTTCCGCCGCGATCATCCAGACCGGGCGGAGCGGGCGAACCCGAGCAAGCGCTCGCGGTGCGCGAACCTCGATCCCAAGCGCGCCAACGCACTCATGAACCCGACCGCGCGGCTGCTCGCCGAGTACGTCTGGGGTTTCGTGCACGGGATCCGCTCCGCGCCGCTGTCGTCCGGCGAACGCCGCGCCTGCTACCTCGCGCTGGCGGAGTGGTTCGCCAGCCGGGCCCGGCCGGGCGGCGGCGGGGAACGCGTCGAGGACCGGGCTCCGGTGCACGCGGCCGAACTCAACCTCGCGGTCGACCGGGTGGTCGCCGGGCGCGAACGGCGGGTGCGGTGACTGTTCGGGTCGGGGTCTTCGGGCTGCTCGGTTCAGGCAACCTCGGCAACGACGGTTCGCTGGAGGCGGTACTCGCCTTCCTGCGGGCCGAACATCCGTACGCGAAGGTGTCCGCGTTCTGTGGTGGGGCGGACACCATCCGTGCGCGGTACGGGATCCCCGCGGTGCGGCTCAACTGGTACAGCGGCGAATACCGGCACGCTTCCGGGCTGCGGTCGATCGCGGCCAAAGCGCTGGGGAAAGTCATCGACGTTTTCCGCACGGCCTGGTGGGTCCGGCGGCAGAACGTGGTGATCGTTCCCGGCATGGGCGTGCTGGAGGCGACGCTTCCGTTGCGGCCGTGGGGATTCCCGTACGCGCTCTTCCTGCTCTCGTTGTGCGGCCGGCTGGGACGCACGAAGATCGCGCTGGTCAGTGTGGGCGCCGACCAGATCCGGGTGCCGGCCACGCGATTTCTGGTGCGGCACGCGACGCAACTCGCGGCGTACCGGTCCTTCCGCGACGAGTTGTCGCGCTCGGCGATGGCCGACATGGGCGTGCGGGTCACGAACGACCAGGTCTACCCCGACCTCGCCTTCGCCCTCCCGACGCCGTCGGCGGTCGAAGATCCGCGTGCGGTAGGCGTTGGCGTGATGGCTTACTACGGCAGCAACGACGACCGTGCGCGCGGCGAGGAGATCTACCGGTCCTATGTGGACGCGATGACGGAGTTCGTGCGGTATCTGGTCGGCCAGGAGCGACCGGTCCGGCTCTTCATCGGCGACCGGATCGACCGCGAGGTAGTGGACGAGATTGTCGAAACTGTCGGCTCTCCGCTGATTTCCGCGACCGTCCCGGACACCCTCGGCGAACTGATGCGCGCGATGGCGGAGGTCGGCACGGTCGTGGCCACTCGGTACCACAACGTGTTGTGCGCGTTGAAGGTCGGGACGCCGACGGTCGCGATCGGGTACGCGAAGAAGAACGACGTGCTGATGGCCGAGATGGGTCTCGGCGAGTTCTGCCAGGAGGCCCGCGCGGTCGACGTACCGCGGCTGATCGATCAGTTCGAACAGCTGCAGCGGCGGGCACCGGAGCTGAAGGCGGAACTCGCCGCCCGCAACGAAACCTGCAACCAGCAGTTGAAGGACCAGTTCGCCCTGTTGTCGAGGTCGCTCATCCCTGCGGAGGTGTCGTGAAAGCCGTTCCCGTGCCGTCGATTTCCGGCGTGTGGCTGTTTCAGCCGACGCCACACCGAGACGATCGCGGCTTCTTCTCGCGTACCTTCGACGCCGATGTCGCCCGGTCGGCCGGCATCGATCCGGACGCGTTCCTGCAGGACAGCCTGTCCCGCTCGGTGCGCGGCGTGGTGCGTGGGATGCACCTGCGGTCCGGGGCCGGCGAGGCGAAACTGGTGCGTTGTTCGTTCGGCGAGGTGTTCGACGTCGTCGTCGACTTACGGCCGGAGTCGCCGACTTTCCGGGCCATGGAAACGTTTCACCTCTCCGGCGACACCCAGGAGAGCATCTACATCCCGGCCGGGTGCGCACACGGTTTCCAGGCGCTGAGCGACATCGCCGACGTGTCGTACCGGATCGACCGCGCGCACGACCCGTCCGAGGACGTCGCCATCGCGCACGACGACCCGGAGCTCGCCATCCCGTGGCCGCTGCCCGCGGCATTGCTGTCCGAACGCGACGCATCGGCCCCTTCGCTGGCCGACGCCTTGAGGTGACCCGTCATGGACCTGCCACTCTCCCGAATCGCGAACGAACGCCTGCACCGCGCCATTCCCGGCGGTGCGCACACCTACGCCAAAGGCGAGGATCAATACCCGGAACATCTCGCCCCGGTCATCTCGCACGGCCGTGGTTCCTACGTCTGGGACATCGACGGCAACCGATATCTCGAATACGGCTCCGGCCTGCGTTCGGTCAGCCTCGGCCACGTGCATCCACGGGTGACCGCGGCCGTTCGCGACGTGCTGGAACGCGGCAACAACTTCGTCCGTCCGTCCATTGTGGAGCTTGAAGCCGCGGAGCAGTTCCTGGCGACGGTGCCGACCGCGGACATGGTGAAGTTCGCGAAGAACGGCTCCGACGCGACGACCGCCGCCGTCCGGCTCGCTCGGGCCGCGACCGGACGGCCGCTGGTCGCCCACTGCGCCGAGCACGCGTTCTTCTCCACTGACGACTGGTTCATCGGCACCACCCCGATGTCCGCCGGAATCCCTGCCGCGACGATGGCGATGACTGTGCCCTTCCCGTACGGCGATCTCCCGGCGACCGAGCAAATGCTGCGCCAGTACCACGGGCAGGTGGCCTGCCTGATCCTGGAACCCACCAAGGGGACGAACCCGCCGGACGGTTATCTCGCCGGACTGCTCGACCTCGCGCATCGGTACGGCTCGCTGGTGATCTTCGACGAGATGATCACCGGGTTCCGGTACTCCGAGCACGGTGCGCAGGGCCTGTTCGGCGTGACGCCGGACCTCTCGACGTTCGGCAAAGCGCTCGGCAACGGCTTCGCGGTCGCCGCGCTGGCCGGCCGGCGGGAGCTGATGGAACTGGGCGGCCTGCGCGATTCGCGGGATCGGGTGTTCCTGCTGTCCACGACGCACGGAGCGGAGACCCCGGCGCTGGCCGCGGCGATGGCGGTGATGGACGTCTACGCGACAGAGGACGTGACGGCTCGGCTGCACGCACTCGGGGCCCGGTTGGCTGCCGGAGCAACCGAGGTGGCGGCCGCGCACGGGATCGGCGGGCAGGTGCAGGTGCGGGGACGGGACAGCAACCTGGTGTTCCTGACCCTCGACGAGAACGGTGCGCCTTCGCAGGAGTATCGGACGCTGTTCCTGCGGTGCCTGCTGGAGAACGGGGTACTGGCTCCGTCCTTTGTGGTCAGTGCGGCGATGACCGAGGAGGACATCGACCGGACGGTGGAGGCGGTCGGCTCGGCTTGCGTGGTGTACCGGAAGGCGCTGGAGGCCGGGGATCCGTCGCCGTGGCTGGGCGGGCGGCCGGTCAAACCCGTCTTCCGCCGAAAGGCCTGACTTCCCCTGCCAAAGTCCGTGAAGGGCTCCTTGAGGGAATCTGATTCCCTCAAGGAGCCCTTCACGGACTTTGGCGTCGTGGCGGCCGGGCACCCACACCCGCCCACTGAGAAAACCTCAATCAGCTTCGGGGTGCCTCACGCAACCACACCGGCTCAACCGAACTCAAAGCCGCAGCCGCGGTCAGCCGCCACCCACTCTCATACGCGGCAGCGAACCCCTCATCCCCCAACTCGCCCCGCCCCCGAGCGGTCAACGCCCGGACCTGCAAATCAGTCCGATCATGCGCCCCTCGCAGCCGAGCCGCCGCTCCCAGCAAAACAGCCGCGTCCCGATACCGCCCATACAACCCAGCGACCCCAGCCACCGCCACCGCGACACTCGCCAGAATCGGCATATCCGAACTCTCCACCGCCGCGACGTACGCCCGCCCCAACGCCGCCTCAGCCCCCGCCCCGTCCCCCACCTCAAGACAAAGCGCGCCCCGCGCCAACGAGATCAACGCCTGCTCATGCCCGCCCCCGAACGGCGGATGCTCAGCCAACCCAGCCTCAGCCGCCTCGATCCGCGACCGAGCCCGCTCCAGATCGCCGATCCGCACCCACAACCCAGCTTCGAGCGCATCAGTCAAAATCGCCAGCTCCGGAGAAACCACCCGCCCGCGAGCCGCAGCGATCAGCTCAACCGCCCGCGCGGTCTCCCCACGACGGACATGCACATCGATTGCCCGCAGATCCAGGAAAACCTCGTCACCGACATTGAGCGCCCCGAACTCCCGAGCCAACGCCCTGGCCCGGTCCAGATCAGCCAGTCCACCGTCGAGGTCACCGTCGTACTGCCGCAGCAACGCCCGCAACGGCAAGGCGGTAGCGAGCCCCCACCGGTCACCAGCCCGCCCGAAGATCTCCAACGCGGCAGCGACATCACCCCGGACCTGGTCGAACTGGCCCGCGTTTTCGGCGAACTGGGCCCGGAACAGATGCGCCAGCCCGGACAACCACTCGTCCGGCCCGTCGATGAACCGCTGGACGGTGCCCGACGCCGCATTCGTCTCCGGCATCGTGGCCAGCCGGAGCGCGACGAGCGCACCGCCGAAGGACGGCAACTCCGGCTGGGCGGCAAGCGCTCGCAACTGCTCGCGCCAGTCGGCGGGCGGGGCTTGGGAGGCAAACCGGTTGATCAGCAGCACTTGCTCAGCGACGGCCCGCGTGACGCTCGCCTGCGCTTCCGGCGTGGAAACGGCTTCGTTGAGCCAATAAACCGCGTCAGTGTGGCGACCGAGCATCTGCCAGTACCAGGTCAGGTTCACCGCAAGCCCGATCGCGCCATCGGCGTCGCCGGTATCGCAGAGATGACGCAGGGCAGCGAGCACGTTGTCATACTCGGCACGGAACACCCGCAGGGCATCCGGCTGCCGAGGCCCGCGCAGCAGCGGGTCATAGTGCGCGACCAGACCGGCGAAGTACTCCGCAGCGAGGTCCCGCACACCGTCTGGTGCGGCAAGGCTTCCCAGCCCGTACTCGCGAATCGTCTCCAACATCCGGTACCGGCCAGTGTCCGGCACGAGCCGCAGCAACGACCGGTCGACCAAGCCCGCGAGCAGGTCCGGGATCTCGTCCGGCGGCACCGCCCCCGCACAGACCGCAGCGGCCGAATCCCGGGTGACTCCCCCGGGCAGGACCGAGATCCGTTCCGCGACCGTGCGTTCTTCCGGGCCCAGGAGATCCCAGCTCCACGCGATGACCGCACGCAGCGTCCGGTGCCGGGGGAAGGCGGTCCGGCTGCCGGTAGCGAGCAAGCGGAACCGGTCGGACAGCCCGGCCGCCAGATCGGGCAGAGCGAGCGTTCGCAAGCGCGCCGCGGCCAGTTCCAGCGCCAGCGGCAAGCCGTCCAAGCCGCGGACCACGGTCGTGACGTCGGCGAGGTTCGCCTCGTCCACCACGAAACCCGGACGCACCGCCGCGGCCCGCTCGCTGAACAGGCGCACGGACGCGGTTCGCCGGGCCTGGTCGAGGTCCGCGTCCGGCTCGGGCAGGTCGAGCGGACCGAGCGGCACCAGCGTTTCGCCGTCGGCGGCCAGCGGTTCACGGCTGGTGGCCAGCACCCGAAGCCCAGCGCATCGGGACAGCAGCGCCGCGACCAGACGGGCGATGGCGTCGACGAGGTGCTCGCAATTATCCATCAGCAGCAAGCGTTCCCGGCCGCCGAGCTGATCCGCGAGGACGTCCAGTTCGGTGCCGTCGACCCGCGTCCTCGCCTCGAACAGCGCGCCGCCGCGCATCCCGATCCCGGCCAGCACGGCCGCGCTGACTTCGGCCGGTTCGGAGACCGAAGCGAGGTCGATCAGCCAAGCTCCGCCCGGGTATTCGTGGCGGCGGGCGGCCTCCAGCGCGATCCGGGTCTTGCCCGCGCCGCCGGGACCGAGCACGGTGATCAACCGGCTGGTGGCGAGCAGTTCGGCGATCCGGGCGAGGTCGTCGTCCCGGCCGACAAAGCTGGTCAGCGCCGCGGGAAGGTTGCCTGAGGTCTTCTCCGGAAGCCCCTCGACCGGGCCGCGCAGCAGGCGCAGATGCCGCTCCCGCAGGGCGGTGCCGGGATCGGTGCCGAGGGTCTCAGCCAGCGCTTCACGGATCTGCTCGTAACGAGCGAGCGCGTCGGCTTGGCGGCCTTGGGCGGCCAGCGCGTCCATGAGCAACGCCGCCGCCCGCTCGTGGACCGGGTGTTCGGCGAGCAATCCGGTCAGCCGGGCGGCAGCCGTCTCGACGCGCCCCAGCGACAGTTCAGCTTCGGCGAGATCAGCGACTGACTCGACGGAGAGGGCGGCCAGCCTGGTCGCGGCGGCCACCGAGACCGCGGCGACCGCGGCGGGCTCGGACCGAGCGCCCCACAGCTCCACGGCCTCGCCGAGCACATTCGCGGCGGCCAGCACCTCTCCGGCGCGCAGGTGGTCCCGGCCCGCGGCGATGAGGTGTTCGAACTGCAGCACGTCTACCTCGGCCGGGCTCACCGCCAGCCGGTAGCCGCCCGCGGACTGCGTAACGACGTCGGCCGAACCGAGTGTCCGGCGCAGCCGGGATACGAGAGCTTGCAGGGCGTGGGCGGGACCGGCGGGCGGGTCCTCGGCCCAGATCGCGTCGACCAGCACGCCGGGCTCGACCGGTCGGCCGCCCGCGAGCGCCAGCCGCGCCGTCAGTGCCTGCAATCGCGCGCCGGGAACGGGCAGGACGGCATCGCCGCGAGACACCTGCACGGCGTCGAGCAGCGTCACGCGAAGCGGGACAGCAGCCACCCTTCGATCTTCGCGCGTCCGCCTGTTGGCTGCTCGAACCGGGGTGTGCGCGCCGTGTGCGCCTCGTGTGAGCGACGGCGGGCAGCCTCGGGTTCATCGCACAAGAAAGGGGGTTGTCATGCATGACGTAGTGATCGCGGGGGCCGGGCCGGTCGGCCTGTTCCTCGCTGGCGAACTGGCTCTCGCCGGCAGTTCGGTGCTGGTGCTGGAGAAGGAGCCGGAGCCGCATTCCCAGTGGCGGAAAATGCCGCTCGGGCTGCGGGGTCTGTCGGGCGGGTCGGTCGAGGCGTTCTACCGCCGCGGGATGCTGTCCTCGCTGCTGGCCGAGTCCGGGACGGAGCCCGCCGAGGACGAGCAGCTGCGCCCGCGCTCGGTCGGCCATTTCGCCGGTACTCCCCTCGACCCGGCCGAGGTCGACCTCTCCGCCCTGCCCTACCGGCTGCCCAGCCCGGCCCTGGACGGCATCATGACCAGCCTCGACGCCGTCGAGACGGTGCTGGCCGAACGGGCGGTCAAGTTCGGAGCCGAGATCAGGCGCGGCGTCTCGGTCTCCGGTCTCGTCCAGGACGACGAGAGCGTGACCGTCCAGGCCGGTGCGCGTGAGTACCCGGCTCGCTGGCTCGTCGGTTGCGACGGCGGACACAGCACGGTGCGACGGCTCGCGGGCTTCGCCTTCGCCGGCACCGAACCGCAGCTCACCGGGTACGTCGCGCTGGCGGGCATCGCCGATCCGGAGAAGCTGGCTCCTGGCTTCACTCTGACCCCGGACGGCATGTATCTCACGATGCCCACGCCCGGCCACTTCGGCGTGCTGGATTTCGACGGCGGCGCGTACGACCGGTCTCAGCCGCTGACCCGCGAACATCTTCAAACGGTGCTGCGCCGCGTTTCCGGCACCGACGTGACGCTCGGCGAAATCCACCTCGCCTCCAGCTTCACCGACCGGGCGCTGCAGACCACCGAATACCGGCGCGGCCGCGTCCTGCTCGCCGGCGACGCCGCGCACATCCACTCGCCGCTGGGCGGGCAGGGTCTCAACCTCGGCCTCGGCGACGCGATGAACCTGGGCTGGAAGCTCGCGGCGACCGTGCGCGGGCACGCACCGAACGGCCTGCTCGACACCTACGCCGCTGAACGCCATCCGATCGGCGCGAAGGTGCTCGACTGGTCGCGCGCCCAGGTGGCGGTCATGCGCCCGGACCCGCACTCCCGGGCGATCCAGGCCGTGACCCGCGACCTGCTGGCCACCCGCGACGGCACCGCGTACGTCTTCGGGCGTACCTCGGGCCTGTCGCTCCGCTACGACCTCGGCGACGAGCATCCGCTGGTCGGCCACAACGCGCCGGACTTCCGTCTCGCCGACGGCACCCGCCTCGGCGAACTGCTGCGGGACGGCCAAGGCGTCGCCCTCGATTTCAGCGGCGACGAACGACGGCGCGACCTGGCGGCGCGCTACCAGGTCCAGTACCGGGCCGTTCCGGCGCGCGACGACCTCGGCTTCGCCGCCGTGCTCGTCCGGCCGGACGGAATCGTCGCCTGGGCCGGTCACGGCTCGTTCGAAAACGCTCTCGCCCGTTGGTTCTGAACTCACTGTCCTTTGTGGAGGTTTAACTCATGGAAAACCACTGGATCGCTGCCTGGGGAACCGCGCAGCAGCTGGCGGCGGCGGCCGAACCCGGCGGCGGGCCGGAAATGCCCGACGAAGCACAGCCGGACACCGCACCGGAAACGGTGAGCGCGCAAACCGTGCGCATGGTGGCGCGTTCGACCGTCGGCGGCACCGCCGTGCGCGTCGCCCTTTCGAACGCCTTCGGCCATGCACCAGTCCGTATCGGCGCAGCCTTCCTCGACGGCACACAGCTGACCTTCAGCGACCGTGCCGAAGTGGTGCTGCCGACTGGCGCGCAGATCTACAGCGACTCGATCGAGTACACCGTGTCCCCTCAGGCCGACCTGACCGTCTCGCTGTATCTCCCCGACGAGAAGGTCACCCCGACGCTCCACGAGGTCGGGCTCCGCACGGCCTGGCTCGCTCCGGGCGACCAAACCGCCTCGACGGACCTGCGAGACGCCACCGAGTTCCAGTCCTATCTGTGGCTCACCGGCATCGACGTGCTCGCGCCGCACAGCGCCGCCACCGTCATCGCCTTCGGCGACTCCCTTGTGGACGGCATGGAGAGCACGCCCGGTGCCGACGCACCATGGCCGTCGGCGCTCGCCCGCCGGTTCACGTCCGATTTCCCGCCCCGCGCGGTGGTCAACATGGGCATCTCCGGCAACCGCGTCCTGCGCGAGACCGATGGCATGGGCACCAGCGCGCTGGCCCGCTTCGACCGCGACGTGCTGGCCCGCCCCGGCGCCCGCTGGCTCATCCTGTGCGAGGGCATCAACGACCTGTTTTTCGGCTCCATGCCGGGAATGCCGGAGAGCGAACGGGCCACCGCGACCGACCTCATCGCCGGTTACCGCCTGTTGATCGCCCGAGCGCACTCGCACGGTCTGCGCGTCATCGGCTGCACGTTGCCGCCGATCGGTGGCGCCCCGGTCTTCACACCGGAGTTCGAGGACGCCCGCCAGCAGGTGAACCGCTGGATCCGCGACAGCGGCGAGTTCGACGCGGTGACCGACCTCGACGTCGCGCTGCGCGATCCGGCCGAGCCGGCGAAGACGCGCGCTGAGCTGATCTCCGGCGACGGCGTCCACCCGAACGACATCGGGCAAGCGACCATCGCCGGGGCCTTCGACCTGGAACTGTTCCGGGACTAGGCGGCGATCCGGTCCACCCAGTACGCCGTGACCGGCACGATCGCCAGCGCCGCCGCGAAGCCGCCGATCGTGTCGGTCGGGTAATGCGCGCCTAGCCCGACCTCGGCCCACGCCATCAGGAACCCGGCCACCAAGGCAAGCCCCAGCGTCCACACCACCGCCACGACCCGGCTCGAACGCCCGGCCACGACGTAGGCCCCGATCAACGCCAGCGCGGTCGCGAAAGCGGTGTGGCCGCTGGGGAACGACAGATAGCTGCCGTGAATCGTCCGCCCGGTCAGTGGTTTCAGCACCGAGGTCACCACGACGGTCAGCCCGCAGCCGAGCGCGACCAGCACGGCCGTCCGGAGCCGGTTCGTCAGCAGGCAGCCGCCGATCGCCAGGACCAGGATCAGTGCCGCGCCCAGCGGTTCGCCGCAGAAGTCGATCGCCGTCGCGAAGTACCACCAGGGGTCGGACACGAGGTCCGGGCCGGGCAGGAGCGGGGCGTCGAACGCGCTCGGCACGGAATGTCCGGCGAAGCGCAGGCCGAGTGCGATCAACGTCAGCAACCCGAGGACGGCCAAGACCAGCGACGGCGTGCGCAGAACGACCGGAAGCGCCCGGGGCGAAGTCTTCAGTCGGTCGCGCACACCTTCCTTCATACCGCGGAAATCGCTTCCTCGTAGCCTTCGAGCAGCCGTTTCAGTCCCACTTCCGGGGTGAAGTCCGCCTCGTACCGCTGGCGTGCGGCCTCGCCCATCTTCCGGTTCAGCTCGGCGTCAGCGACCTCGCCAAGCGAGGCAGCGAGCGCCGTCGCGTCGCCCGGGGTGTGCAGCAGGCCGGTGACGCCATCGGTGACCAGCTCCTCGAAGGCCCCGTGCGCGGGCGCGACCGTCGGCACCCCGGCAGCCATCGCTTCCACCACTACGAGACCGAACGCCTCCAGCCACGTGGAGGGCACCACGACCGCGACCGCTCGGGCGATCAGTTCCTGACACGAGGCTCGGTCTTGCAGGCCGACGTACGACACGTTGTCGCGTCCGGCGGCCCAGGCCGCGACATCGTCGGACAACGGCCCGGTCCCGGCGATCAGCAACGGCAGCTTGCCGGAGTACTGCTCCCACGCGGCTTTGAGCAGCGGGATGCCTTTCTCCTCGGTGAGCCGTCCCAGGAACAGCAAGTGCTCGCCGTCCCCGACGCGCCGACGTCCCTGGTCCGGGACGAAGTTGTGCTTCACGGTCATCCGCGCCGCGGGCAGGCCCGCGTCCACGAGAAGGCGGCGCTGGGCGTCGGAAATGCAGAAGAACCGGGTCACGCCGGTCCGCCAGCGATCCCGGTTGACCAGCAGGTTCACCGCCATCGGCACGGTCGCGGCGGCCGAATCGCGGTAACAGCCGTGCCGGACCGCGGGGACCGGCAGACCGCCGACGCAGTCGGTGCAGATCCGGCCGTCGCGGTAGAGCGTGCCGGGAGGGCAGACGAGGCCGTAGTTGTGCAGGGTCGCGACCACTGGCACCCGCGCCTCGGCGCACGCGGCCAGCACCGACGGGGACAGCAGCGGGAAGGTGTTGTGGACGTGCACGACGTCGGGTCTCTCCCGCCGAAGCTGCGCCCGCAACTCGGTCCGCGACGAGCGGTTCCACGGCACTTGCAGCGGCACCAACGCCTTGCGCGCCAACGGCATCGACGCGATGTCGTCGCTGTGCCGTTCGAACCGCTGCACCTCGACCCCGGCCGAGGCCAGCAGCGAGACCTCGGCGTCGACCACGTTGTTCTCGCCGCTCGGCTGTTCCGACCGATAGCGGTTGTGCACCACCAGAACTTTCACGCCAGCTTCTCCCTCGCTGGAGCCTCGCCCGCCGCCAGCAACGACGCGGCGACCGCCAGATGCAGCAGATACGGTGACGCGTCGCCGAGCCCTGCTTCGGTGTACGACGCGGAAACGCAGTAAGCGATCAGGAAGATCGCGCACGCCCTGGCCAGCGACGGCGGACGCAGCACGGCGATCGCGATCAGCACCAGCAGGATCGCCGCGACGATCCCGATCCCGACGAAACCCTGCTCGTGATAGATCGCCAGCCAGCTGTTGTCGATCGGAAGACCGTCGTAGGACTTGTCGGTGAGACCGACGCCGAAGATGTACTCGAACCCGGACCTCGGCGCGGACAGCAGCGCGTCCCACACCTTCGCGCGGCCGGTCAGGCTGGAGAAATCGTCGGTGCTCTGTCCGCGCAGGAACCAAGCCTGCAGCAGGGTGCCCAGCACCACCGCGGCGAAGCCTGCCCCGAGCACGATCCCGGCGAACACTTTCCGCGCCCGGGCGCTGACCAGCCCCAGCGACAGCAACGCGACGATCAGCCCGGCGACGAGACCGAGCGTCGCGGTGCGGGTGTGCGTGAGCAGCAGCAGGCCGAGCGACGGCACGACGACGAGCAACGCGCTCTTGGCGTCGGTCCGTTTGCCCAGCCACATCAGCGCCGCGAGCCCGGCGATGACCGCCGCGTACTGGCCGACCTGCGGCGGCGTCAGCGGCCACACCGCGCCGGAAAGCCGGCCGCCGTAGATGTCCGGCATCGCCTTGCCCGGCGCGATCGCCAAGCCGAGCACGACCGACACCAGCACCGCGCCGAACATCCGGATGTGCGCCCGCACGAACGTGAACGAGCCGTCCCACCAGCCGCTGAGCAGCCAGAGCGTCGCGACGAACACGGAGAACCGGAAGCAGCGGAACAACGAGCCGTAGCCGGATTCCAGGTGCACGCTGGCCACGATGCTCGTGAGCAGCAGGAAGGTCAGGAGCAGCAGGTACGAGCTCGGCCGGATTCTGATCCGCAGGTTCAGCAAGAGTGCGAGAAGAAACGCGGTCATCAGCGCGCCCATGGTGATCAGCTGGATCACCGTGCGCGGCAACGGGATCACCGTCTGCGCGCCGGTCGAGCCGAGCGTGTTGAGGATGAGCAACGCCCAGGCCGCGCTTACCGCTTTCGGCGCCGATTTCGTTTCGGCGGGCAGCGTGGCGGTCAATTCGGCCACGTCAGCCACCCCCGTTCGGCCGGTAGCTCGAATTCGCGTCCTGGTGATACGGCGAACCTTGCCATTCGCCGATGCCGACGACGTTGTTCATCTCCTTGGCGACGAACGTCCACGGCCCGGTATAAGCGTTGTCGTGCCAGGAATTGTCCTGCTGGAACGTGATCGCCTGCTGGATCACCGCGCCCTGGTACGGCGACCAGTCCGGGTAACTGCCGAAATTCGACAGCACGCCGGTCCGGCCGCACACCTCCTCGCAGCCGAGCGCCGCCGAGTTGAGCGTGAACTGATTGTGCTGCACCACGACCCGCTGGGTCTTCCACCGGCAGTCGTCGTACAGCGGTTTCTTCGAGATTCCCGGCGCGGAACAGGTCGCGACGTTCGGCACGAGTTTCGTGCACGAGCCGCTGGAGGTGTTGGCCGGGCTGTTGCAGAACCGGTCGGCGTTCTCCCACAGAAGGACGCCGTTCCAGTTGTCCTGCAGCAGGTTTCCGGAGATTTCGAGAGTGCTCGTACGCGCCTTCCACCGCGGTTCGCCGCCGGATTCGGAAACGTAGATCGTCGCCGACGGGAACGGGTCGCCGCGGTCGGCATGCGCCCGGCCGTCGACCAGGTTGTTGCGGCGGAAGGTGTTGTCGCGGATCACCGCGTTGTAGCTGGTCTCGTAAATGATCGCGGCGCTGTCGTTGTTCTCGATCAGATTGCCTTCGATCAGGAAATCGTTGTTGTTCGTGTCGGCCCACAGGCCGGTGCCGCGGTTGTCGTGCACCCAGTTGCCGACGACGTCCGCGCCGTCCACCGCCCAGAACTTCATGCCGCCGGTGCAGCCGCACCCCGAGACCTTGGTTTCCCAGTTCCCGGTGTTGTTGCCGGTGATCTCGGTGCCGCGCAGCACCAGCCCGGTCACCGCGGCGCTGCCGGAGTAGGCGTTCATGCCGTACTGGCCGTTGCGGCGCAGGCAGCTGTCGAGCACCTGCTGCTTCGGCCCGGCCATCAGCCCGGCCCCGTCGTTGTCCTGCACGGTCAGGTGCTGCACGACCCAGCCGGGAGCCGAATCGTGGTTGACCACGCCTTCGTCGCGCGGCGCGGTGAAGCCCTGCACGGTGAACGATTCGAGCCGGACGTCCTTGGCCGGGCCGGCGAAGGCGTACCGGTTGTGCTTGCGTCCGTCGAACACCGCTCCGGGAGCGCCGAGGAAGACGTCGCCGTCCTTGGGCTGCACCTGGTCGTACTCGTCGTCGCTGAGCCGATGCGTGCCGGGGGCGAGCCAGAACGTGGTGCCCGCCGGGGAGTTCTTCGTTTTGGCCGCCAGATCGCCCACGACGGCCGGGTCCACCCGGACCGCACCGGTGGGAGCGTTCGCCGGGCCTGGCGGCACGTGGTCGCAGACCGCGGCGATCGGTCCCTGCGGCGAGGTCGATCCGGCGGCCGGAGCGGGCGCGGCCCCGGACGAGCTGCACGAAGCCAGCGTGAGCGGGAGCAACGCTCCCAGCAGCAGCAAAGTCCTTCGCACGGTGGATCCTCTCGACATCAGGGCAGGCGGAGCACGGTGGTCAGCGGCCCGGTGACCAGGCCGGAGCCGACGAGCGTGGTGGCGGGTTCACGACGGCCGAAGCCGGGCGAGTACCAGCCCAGCGGCGGATTCGTTTCGCCTCGGTGCGCGGTCCAGGCGAGCTGCGGCGGCAGCTCCAGAGTCGCGGTACGACCGGGCCAGGTGAGCTGCGCGGTGCTGCCGGAAAGCTCGACGTCCAGCAGCGGGCCGAGGTGGAAGGCGAGTTTGGCGGGGCCGCCGCCGGTCACCTCGTCGACCACGGTCAGCGTCCGGCCGGACAGCTCGACGGTGCGGCGGTGCAGCGCCGGGGCGTAACCGTCGTGTTCGGCCTGCCATTGGGTGGGTGTCGCGGCGAGGGTGCGCGACTGGGCGTGCCGCGTCCACAGGAACGGACCGCCGGAAACCGATTGGTCGACCCCGCCGAGCTGCAGCGTGTTGTGGCCGAGCGTGGAGCGGAAGTACGCGCGCCACTCGGGTTCGCCGTGGTAGCAGTACGTTCCGGGGTCGGCGAGGAGGTCGACACCGTCGTGCCGGACCTCAATGGACAACGCGTCGGCGTGCGCGTGCGCGGCGATGGCGAGGAAACCGTGCGGACCGCTGTCGCATCGGCACCAGATCTCCGGACCGTTTTCGCTGCGCAGGATGGTCATGCCCGCGTCGGCGAAAACCGGCCGCTGGCGGGCGTTGTCGAGCTGCGGCACCTGGGCCCGCAGCGTTGCGAACAACGCCGTGCGCACGTCGTCGGCGGGCAGCTTCGGCCACCACTCCGCGCGGCCGAACAGCGCGTCGCCGGTGGCCAGCAGCGAATGCCAGCGGTCCGTGTCCGGTCCGTCCACGATCAAGCCGTACCCGTCGTCGGCGTCGCCTTGGCGCGGCGGCCGTCCGGCACAGTCCACAATGGCCGCGAGCGCGTCGCACATCGCCCGCAGTTCCAGCCAGGTCGACCGCGGCAGCCGAGGTCCGGCCTCCAGCGCGGCCGCGAGACCCAGCTCCAGCACGAGACCGTGGTACTCGGTGGCCAGCTCGCGGTTCAGCCCGGACGGGAAGGTGTTGGCCCGCAAGTGGAAGTCCAGCGAGCGGACGGCGTCGCTTCGCCAGCGAACCGACTCCGGGAACCAGTTGAACGCACACGCCGCCGCCAGCTGCCCGGCTGCCTCGGCCAGCACGTGGTTGTTGGCCGACGTGCCCCGGCTCGGGAATGCCGCCAGCCACCGCTGGTGGTGCCAGATCTGCCGCAGTGCCTCGGGATTGTCCTC
The DNA here is from genome assembly GCF_053611505.1 of Amycolatopsis sp. NPDC054798. Taxonomy (NCBI): domain Bacteria; kingdom Bacillati; phylum Actinomycetota; class Actinomycetes; order Pseudonocardiales; family Pseudonocardiaceae; genus Amycolatopsis; species Amycolatopsis sp. NPDC054798. Next base: position 26,329 of record NZ_JBSHAM010000077.1, read on the forward strand.
GAACAGCCCGGGCGCGCCGGGCCAGCCGTCCAGCAGGCGGCGCACCCACACCCACGACAGCAGCCGGATCCCCAGCTCGATCCCGCTCAGCCAGTGCACGCCGCGCATCGGCGGGTTCGCCGCCCACCACGATTTCAGGTGGTCGGCCACCCGGTGCGCGTAACGGTCGTCGCCGGTCACCCGGTAGGCCGCGGCCAGCACGGTCAGGTGCTGGTGGCGCGAAGGTTCCCAGATCTGCTTGATGTCGCCGATCAAGTTCTCGTCGCGGTACGGGATCTCGAACGAGTACCGGTCCCCCGGGGCGCGACGGCCGGTCTTCGGATCGAACGCCCAGTCCGGGGCGACCAGATCGTCCCGCGCCACCCCGAAGTACTCGGCGTGCCCGTCCATCAGCCGGTCCGCCGCCGCGACCAGCCGGTCCCGTCCGGTCGCGGGCACCTCCGGCCCGGCGGGCCAGGACGGGAACTTCCGGGTCGCCGACCACTTCGGCTGCCGCTGGGGTTCGGCGCGCCACCGCTGTTTGCGCACGACGTCCCCGGCGCGGCCGACGATCTCCGCCGGTCCCATCGCGGACAGCCGGCGCAGGTACCAGGACGGGTCCATCACTGCTCCAACCGCACCGGCGCGCCGGTTTCCAGGCTGCGGTGCACGGCCAGCGTCGCCAGTGTCGTGGACACGAGCGAGTCGAGGCTGATCGGCATCGCGACGCCGGTCTGCAATGCCGTGATGAAGGCGTCCAGTTCGGCCTGCTGTCCCTTGTCGCGGGCCTTCGGCAGTCGCGAACTGGTCCAGCGCTTGCGTCCGTACACCGAGGCGCGGACGAAATCGTCGAATTTCAGCACCTTGCCGTCGGCGAGGACTTCCAGCGTTTCCTTGGGGAACGCTGTGTTGCCGCTGGTGATGTAGCTGATCGACGCGGTCGAGCCGTCGGCGTAGCGCAGCAGCACCTGCAGGTCGTGGTTGCCGGGAGTGCCGGAGGCGTAGACCGAAACCGGGTCGCTGCCGAGGAACCAGCTGACCGTGTCGATAAAGTGCCCGCCCTCGCCGACGAACCGGCTGCCCTCGGAATCGGCCTGGTTGTACCAGCTGTTCGCGTCCAGCCGGCCGGCGTTGATCAGGTACCGCACCGAAGCCGGGCCGACGCGCGGGCCGAACTGGTTCTTCGCCTCGACCAGCAGCGGCGCGAACCGGCGGTTGAACCCGACCTGCAGCCGGTCGTTGCCCGATTCCGCCACCGCGTCGACGACGCTGCGCAATTCCTTCTCCGACAACGCGAGCGGCTTCTCCACGAACACCGCCTTGCCCGCCAGCAGCGCCCGCCGCGTCAGCTCGGCGTGCGAGCTGTGCCGGGTCACCACGAAGACCGTGCTGACCTGGTCGTCGGCGAGCAACGCGTCGACATCGGTGCTGGCCGAGACGAAACCGAACTTGCGCTTCGCGTTGGCCCCGGAGAGCGCGGACGTGGTGACGACATCGGTCAGCAGCACGCGTTCGTCCCCGGCCAGATGCGGCAGGATCATCGACGACGCGTAGTTGCCCGCGCCGATGAACCCGATCCGTAGCCACTGCAACGGGTCTGGCCGTTCCTTGCCGACCGTCACCGCCGGAACCGCGGACACCACGCTCTCGTCCTCGGCGGGCGGCGCGTCCGGGTAGCGGAACAGCACCGCGACCGCCTTCAGCTCGCCCTCGTTCAGCGCCCGGTAGGTCTCGACCGCCGCGGAGAAGTCCGCGGTGTGGCTGATCAGCGGCGACACGTCGAGCTTGCCCCGCGCGGCCAGGTCGAGGAAGCATTCGAGGTTGCGGCGTTCCGTCCAGCGCACGTAGCCGATCGGGTAGTCGCGGCCCTCCAGCTCGTAGGCCGGGTCGTAGCGACCGGGACCGTACGACCGGGAGAACCGGACGTCGAGTTCCTTTTCGTAGTAAGCGTTCCACGGCAGGTTCAGCGAGATCTTGCCGATGTCGACCACCCGGCCTCGGTCGCGCGCGAGCCGCGCGGCCAGCTCCACCGGATCGTTCGACGCCCCGCCCGCGGCGAGATACACCTGGTCCACGCCGTGCCCGCCGGACAGCTCGGCCACCGCCTGGTCGATCTCGCCGGACGCCGGATGTCCGCAGGCGAGCGCGCCCAGCTCCCGCGCGAGTTCGCAGCGCTGCGCGTCCGGATCCACGCCGACCACGCGCGCGCCTGCCGCCACCAGCAGCTGCACCACCAGCTGCCCGATCAGGCCGAGCCCGATCACCAGCGTGAGGTCGCCGAGCTGCGGTTCGCCGCGCCGGACGCCCTGCATCGCGATCGCACCGACCGTCGCGAACGCCGCCTGCCGGGGCGAAAGCCCGGCCGGCACCTTCGCGTACAGATTCTTCGGCACCCAGTTGAGCTCGCTGTGCAGCGCGTGCTCGTTCCCGGCGCACGCCACGAGGTCGCCCACCACGACATCGTCGATGCCTTCGCCGACCTGCTCAACCACGCCGCACAGCGAATAGCCCAGCGGCGTATAGGAATCGAGCTTCCCGGAGACCTTGCGATACGTCGCGGCGAGACCGTTCGTCGCGACGCTCTGCATCACCTTCGCGACCTGGTCCGGCCGCGACCGGGCCTTGCCCAGCAGCGACATTCCCGCCTCGGACACCTTCATCATCTCGGTGCCGGTCGAGATCAGCGAGTACTGGCTGCGCACCAGCACGCCGCCCGGTTTGCACGCCGGCACCGGGACGTCGAGCAAGGCCAGTTCGCCGCTCTTGTAGTTCTGCACTACCTGTTTCACTGGACTCCTAGCCGCTCTCCGCGGAGGGCCCCGCGGTACCAGTACTCAAGGGTCAGCACGTGCCAAAGATGTTTCGCGCGGTCCTCGCGCCCGGCGGCGTCCTCGGCCACCAGCCGGCGCAAGGCGTCGCGTTGCAGGAAACCGGACTCGACCAGGACGCCGTCCTCGATGACCTCCCGCACCAGCGGCGCGAGGTCCCGGCTCATCCACGCCCGCAGCGGGGCGCTGAACAGGCCTTTCGGCCGGTACACGATTTCGTCGGGCAGGATCGCCGTGGCCGCTTTCTTCAACGCCACCTTGCCTTGCCGTCCGGCGATCTTCTCCCGGCCGGGCACCTGGAACGCCGCCCGGACCACTTCGACGTCCACGAAGGGCGTTCGCACTTCGGTGGAAGCGGCCATAGTGGACCGGTCGGTGTAGGCGAGGTTCAAGCCGGGCAGGAACATCCGCGCGTCGGCGAGGCACATCCGGTTGACCTGGTCGGTCAGTTTCGTGTCGTAGTAGACGTCGGCGTGCTCGGTGAGCACATCGTCCACTTCGGACTGAAGATCCGGCGAGACCAGGCTGAGCAGTTCAGTCCGGTCGTACATGGTGTAGCTGCGCCGGAACGCGGTTTCCTCCGGAAGGTCCGCAAAGGACAGAAACCGCTTCGCGAACCGCACCGACCGATAACCGCGCGTGGAGGACGCGACCGGTAGCCGGTCGACCGCCGCCCCGATCGCGCGCCGGGCCACCCCGGGCACCCGCCGGTACCGCAACGCCAGCAGGTTCGCCAGATGCTTGCGGTACCCGGCGAACAGCTCGTCCGCCCCCATTCCGGACAGCAGCACCTTGACGCCGGCCTCGCGCGCCGCCGAGCAGATCAGGAACGAGTTGATCGCCGCCGGGTCGCCGATCGGTTCGTCCAGGTGGTGCGTCATCCGCGGCAGCAGGTCCTGCACGTCCGGCGCGATCTCGATCTCGTGCAGGTCGACGCCGAACTGGCGGGCGACGATCCGGGCGTAGCGCAGGTCGTCCGGCATCGCCTCGAATTTCGCGTCCTCGGGACGGAAACCGATCGTGTAAGCGGAAATCCCCGGCTGCTCGCGCGCGGCCAGCGCGGTGAGATAGCTGGAGTCCAACCCGCCGGAAAGAAAGGTCGCCACCGGGACGTCGGACAGCAGGTGCTTGCGGGTGGACTCCTCGACGACCGCGTGCAGGTCGACCTCGCCGCGATGCGCCGCGCCCTCCTCGGCGACTTGGCGAAGCGACCAGTAAGTCCCGGTGTCCGTGCTGCCGTCCGGCCGGAACCGCAGCCAGGTGCCGGGCGGCAGTTTCTCCGCCTCGCGGTAAGCGCACCGGCTGTCCGGGACCCAGTAGTACAGCAGCGACGCGATCATCGCCGCCTGGTCCACGTGCAAGGTGTCGCCGAGTTCTCGGGCCAGCGCTTTCAGCTCCGACGCGAAGACGACCCCGCCTCCGCGACGCACGAAGAACAGCGGCTTGATGCCGAGCTGGTCGCGTACGAGCACCAGCTCACCGGTGCGTTCGTCGTACACCGCGAAGGCGAACATCCCGCGCAGCCGCGGCAGGCAGTCCGTCCCCCACTCTCGCCAGGCCCGCAGCAGCACCTCGGTGTCGGAGGTGCCGCGGAATCGCACCCCGGCGGCTTCGAGTTCGGCCCGCAGCTCCGGCGCGTTGTACAGCTCGCCGTTGTAGGTCAGGGCAAGACCCTCGGCCGTCATCGGCTGCGCGCCGGTTTCCGAAAGGTCCACGATGGACAGCCGCCGGTGTCCTAAGTGGACGTCCCGGTGGTCGTAGCGGCCGTCGCCGTCCGGGCCCCGGTGCGCGAGGCACTGGGTGAGCCGATCGGTGAGCGGGCCGCCGTCCGGCCAGCTGTACGCGCCCGCGATGCCGCACATGCGCTTCGTCCCCCTAGCTTTCCTGAACGGGTTTGAGCCGTCTGGTCGGTGCGTCCGGATCCACATCTGTCCGCGGCGACGGCGACGGCGGCCGGCTCCGGTCGAACGGACGGCGCCTGCGCTCGGTGTCGCGTTTGCCCGGCCATTCGATCGGCTTGGTTTCGTCCCGCAGCTCCAGCTCGATGACCGTGTCCGCCTGTTTCTTCGCGACCACCGCCGCGCGCCCGCGCAACGCCGTGTGCAGCCCGTCCCAAAGCGTGCCGTCGGTGTGGTCCTTCGGATCCGGATCGACCAGCACGACACCGAGGATCGGCACGCCGCAGTCGGCGAGCTGCCGCGCGACGGTGTGCAACCACTGCGTGTTCGCGAACCCGGCTCGAACCACCAGGACGGCCTCCGCGCCGAGCGTCGACAGATCGGTCCACGCCGTGCCCGGAGCAGCCGTGCCGACGCCGACCCGGCGCACCGCTCGCGCCACTGCGGGGTCGCCGGCCTCGACGACCTGGACGTCCCCCTCCACCGGCAGCCGCGACACTTCCTTGCCCGGCAGGTCGTCCACGAGCACCACCGGCCCGTCCTCGGCCAGCGATCGGCCGAGTTCCACCGCCAGCTCCGCCGCGGTCGAAGCCGCGCCGATCTCCAGCAACGACAGCGAAGCCCGGTCCTCCCTGGCCGCCCGCGCGAGGGTGAGCGCGACCCGGCTGGTCTCGGTAACCGCCTTGGAACGCCGCCACAGCTTCGCCGGGCCGACCGGCTTCACCCCGACCTGCGCGATGACCGAAGCACCGAGGTGCTGCGAAATTTCGCGGCGCAACACCGGCCGGTCCCGGACCAATGCGGTCACCGCGGCGAACGCGAGCCCGAGCGCCAGCCCCAAGGCCAGTCCGACGCCACCGTCGGTGCCGTAGGTCTTCAGTTTCGACACCGGCTGGATCGCCGGTGCGTCCACGATCTGCGTCCCGGCGATGACCTCCGGCGACCCGATCCCGGCCTGCTGCGCCTGGTTCTGCAAATCGGCGATCTTCGACACCAGATTCGCGCGCTGCGTGTACAGCTGCTCCAGTGCACCCGCGTTGGAGTTGCGCCCCTTCGCGACTTCGGTCGCGGCCTGGTTGTCGACGTCGGCCAGTTGCGCCTGTGCCTGATCCCGCTGCTGCAGCAACGCTTTCGAGCGGCCGTTCGCGGCGGCTTGGGTGCGCTGCGTGTGGTCGGCGATGAACGCGTCCGCGAGCGCCTTCGCCTTCGCGACCGCGTCGTCCTTGGTCTTCGCCTTGACCGTCACCTGCAGGACGTTGTTGGTGAGACCGAGCCCGGCGTAGTCCTTGAGGAAATCGGACGGTGCTTCGGTGCTGTTGATTCGTTTCAGCGCGGCCGCCGCCATGTTCACCGTCGAGACCACGGCGACGTCGGTGCGCATCAGCGTGCCGCTGTCGGTCGGGGAGTCATTGGGGTGGATCACCATGATCTTCGTGACCGCGGTGGGCGGCGCGGGCAGCAGAATCGCCACCGCGCAGCCGAGAACCAGCCCGGCCAGCGCGGTCGTCAGCCAGAACCGCCGCTTGCGCCGCAGCGCGACCACCAGCCGTTGAAGATCGACCAGCGGCTGGGCCTGCCCGGCGCTCATCGCGCACCCGCCAGCTCGTCGGTGCGCTGCTTGGCGACCGGCTTTTGCCGCGCCCCACCGGCGATATGCACTTCCCGGGCCAGCACGGCACCGAGAATTTCGCGGCCGGCGTCCGAGCAAGCTTCCGCGATCGAAACCAATTCCCACGCGTTGCGCGAGCCGAGCGAGACCACCACGAGCACCCCTGCCGTTCCGTCCGGCACGATCGGCTGCGCCCCGGGTACCACCTCGATTTCGGCCACCGTCACCTCGACGCGGGTGCGGTCGCCGCGCGCGGTGCCGGCGAATTGCTCAGCGACGTTCCGCGCCGAGGCATCTCCGCGCGGAACAAGAATGAGCAGCCGCAACACTCCGTCGCGGTCCGCGCCCAGCCGGGCGAGCACGCGGCGGTACCGCACCTCGCGCGCCGCGTCGTCCGCCGACGCCGGAACCTCGGGCAGATTCCACGGCCGGTCGTTCCCGACCGCCTTCCGCCACCACTTCACCCGCGCGTCCGAAGCCGCCGGGATGTCGATGCTCGCCAGCACCGGAGCACCCAGCGCCGCACCGATTTCGGTTTCGCTGCGCGGCCTCCGATCAGCCCGGGCACCGAAGAGGTAGGTCAGGATCCCGACCACGAAGAACAGCACCGCGCCGCCGAGCGTCAACTGCAGGAACGTCGGCGCGGACGGCGAGGACGGCCGTTCCGACGGACCAAGCACGACCATGTTGCCCGCGCCGGTCGCCGCGTCAGCCGCGTTGAGGTTGTTGACCGCCTGCTCCAGCGCGGTCCGCAGCCCCTGCAACGTCGTGCGTGCCTGCACGCCCTCGACGGTGTCGCCGTTCGCCACCGACTTCGACAGGTCGAGGATCCGCTGGTTCGTCTGCGCGACCTGCTGCCGCAGCGATTCCTTCTGCTGTTGCGCGAGTTGCGCCGCCCGGTCCGCGGAATTTCCGAGCAATTGCGTCGAATACTTCACGAACTCGCCCGCGACCTGGTCGGCCAGCTGCTGCGAGCGCTCCGGGCTGGAGCCTTTCGCGGTAATCGTCACGACATTGCCCTGGGCCACGGACGCGGCGACCAATTTCTGCAGATCCGTTCCGCGAATCCCGAGCCCCAGCGCCGCGGACGCCCGGTCGAGCACCACCGAACTCGTCGCCACCTGCGCCTCGGTCAGCAGTTCGTCCGGCTGCCTCGCCCCCTGCAGCAACACGCTGGCCTGCGCCTCGTATCCCGGCGAAAGCACCACCGAAGCCCCGGCCCCGACACCCGCGCCGACGACCGCGAGCAGCAGCAGCGCTCGCCATCGCCGGCGCACGACCTTCCCCACTACAGAGAGGCGTACTGTTTCGTCACTCAAAACCAGGTCTCCCCTCACGGGCCGACGCACGGGTCATTGACCCCGTCGCGGCACCGCACCGGTTGGTTACACCATCCGGCCGAACCTTGTTCGAAACGCGACCCAGCTCAACCCAGCGCACGCTCGTACGCCTTGATCAACGCCGCCTGGGAATTGCCCCAGGCGAGCGGTCCGCGCACGCGCTCCCTGCCGAGCCGCCCCATCCGTTCCCGCTGCTCCGGGTCGTCCAGGAGCACGGCGACGAGCTTCGCGAACTCCGCGATGTCGTTGGCCGGGGCGTAAAGCGCCGCCTCTCCCGCCGACACCCGCGCCTCGCGCAGCTCGAACGACACCATCGGTTTGCCCATGGCCATGTACTCCATGACCTTGTTCATCGTCGACACGTCGTTGAGCGGATTGAGCGGATCCGGCGAAAGACACACGTCGGCCGCGGACAAATACCGCAGCAGATCCTCGTCGGACACCCGGCCGGTGAATTCCACCTGTCCGGACAAACCGAGCTCCCGCGACAGCGCGACCATCTCGTCGAACGTGTCGCCCGCGCCGACGAACACCGCGTGCCAGTCGTCGCGGCCCACCTCGTCGCGCAGGGAGGCGAGCGCGCGCAAGGCGTAGTCCACGCCGTCCTGCGGGCCCATCACGCCGAGGTAGCACAGCAGATTCGGCTTGCCGCGCTTGAGTTCCGGCTCCGCCGGCACCTCGTGGAACCGCTCCACGACCGGCGCGCTGCGGACCACGAACACGTCCTCGGGACGCTTGCCGCCGCGGATCCGCGCGACCTGGCGGTAGCTCTCGTTCGTCGCGATGACGACGTCGGCCGCGCGATAGGTGGCGCGTTCCAACGCACAAACGCCGCGGTAAAGGAAATCCTGCCCGCGGTCGAAGCGCGACAGATACAGCTCCGGCACGAGGTCGTGCTGATCGAAAATGAATTTCGCACCGCGTCTTCGCAACATCCGGGCGACGAGGAAAAGCAGATCCGGCGGATTGCAGGCGTGCACCACGTCGACCCGGCCGATCTTGCGCGCGAGCCGGAACGTGTGCCACAGCGCGGATCCGTACTCGCGCGCGTACCCGGCGGGCCCGCCGGTCGCCGCCTGCAGCGGATACCGGTGGATGTGCACGCCGTCGAGCACGACTTCGGCTTCGGTGTCCCGTTTCGTACCCTGTGGGCAGATCACGTGCACCGTCATCCCGGCGTCGCGCAGCGTCTGGCATTCCTGCCACACCCGCCGGTCGAACGGCACCGACAGATTCTCCACGAGAATCAGCGCGACCCGGTTCCGCAGGATTTCGCTTCCGGAAAAGCCCTCACCAGGCAAGGCCGACGTACCCCTCTTCCGCCCGGCGCGCGGCGGCGTCCGGGACACGGACCAGATCGATCAGCACCGGCCCGCTGCCGTGCGGCAGGACGGCCAGCACCTCCGGGTCCGAGGTGCCGATCAAGCACACCTCGGAGTGGTCGAGCACCTCCTGCACCGACCCGGCGAGCAGCTGCCCGAGATGCGGCAGCCGGCTTTCGATGTACTCGCGGTTGGCCCCCATCAGCCGCGACAGGCTGACGTTGGCGTCGTGGATCTTGAGGTCGTATCCCTTGCCCAGCAACCGCTCCGCGAGTTCGACCAGCGGACTCTCGCGCAGGTCGTCGGTGCCCGGTTTGAAGGACAGCCCGAACAGCCCGATCTTGCGTTTCCCGGTCCGCGCGACCAGCTCGAACGCCCGGTGCAGATGTTCGGTGTTCGATGGCAGCACATGCGCCAGCAACGGCACCGAAACGTCCGCCTGCCGCGCGGCGTAGACGAGCCCGCGCAGGTCCTTCGGCAGGCACGAGCCGCCGAAGGCGAATCCGGGCCGCAGGTACGCCGGGCTGATGTTGAGCTTGCGGTCGGCCAGGAACACGTCCATCACCTGGTGCGAATCGAGCCCGAGCGCACGGCAGATCGCGCCGAGTTCGTTCGCGAAACCGATCTTCACGCCATGGAAAGCGTTGTCCGCGTATTTCGTCATCTCCGCGACCGGGATCGGCACGCGGAACACGTCGCCGGGCAGCCCCTCGTAGAGTTTCGCCACGACGTCGCCGCTGGCGGGATCAAACTCACCGATCACCGTTTTGGGCGGCTGGAAAAAGTCGCGGACGCTGGTGCCCTCGCGCAGGAATTCCGGGTTCACCGCGACGCCGAAGTCGACCCCCGCGGTGCCGCCGCTGTGCTTTTCCAGTATCGGCACGAGCAACCCGAGACAGGTGCCCGGCAGCATCGTGCTCCGGAACACGACCGTATGCCGGACCTCGTTGTCCCCCAAAGCTTTCCGTTCTTTCAACGCGACGCCGATCTCCTCGGCGACGCGCTGCAGGTACTCCGTGGAAAGACTCCCGTTGGGCGCGGACGGCGTACCGACGCACACCAGGGAAACGTCCGTCGCGAGGATCGCCTCGGCCACGTCGGAAGTCGCCCGCAGCGCACCGGAAGCGACCACCTCCGCGGTCAGCTCCCCGATCCGTTCCTCGACCACCGGAGCTTTGCCGGCGCGCACGAGATCCACCTTCGCCGGGTTGACGTCAACCCCGACTACCTCGTGTCCTTGTCCCGCCAGGCAAGCCGCGGACACGCACCCGACGTACCCCAGCCCGAAGACACTGATCTTCACTACGGAACCTCCGCCCGACCGTTCGCTGCTCATTGGTCGGAGCGCGGACGGGCTTCGTTACCGGTTCCGCATAACAAGGCGGGAACCCGTGTTCTCGCACGGATTCCCGCCTTCTGCCAGCCGCCGGGCCCGGGTTACCCCATCCGGCCGTACCGGCAGGGGAATTTGCCCACGGTTATCCGAAAAGGGCAGTAATTGCCTCCCGGAGCTTCGGAAAATTCAGTTTCCGCCGACGAACTCCGACGCCAGCTTCTCTCCGGTACTTGTTGCGGCAGCGTGATCTTCGATCGGGTTCACCTCGGAGTCCTTGAAGCACACATAGGTGACGCCGGAGTCGACCCCGCCGTTCTTCGGGTCCGGGTTGATGCCGAGATCCTTCGCCGTCGCGTAGGACGCTTCGCCGATGATCTTGTCCGGCCCGGTGTCGCCGATGACCGCGTACTCGACCTTGCCGTTGTAGATCACCGCACACGAACCTCCGCCGCGAAGACCGGAGTTTTCGTAATTCCAGATGCTGCTCGAACTGGGGACCACGAGGTACGGCAGCTTGGCCGCGTTCAGCGGCTGGCCGTCGGATTGCGGGAAGGCGGTGTCGGGGAGGAAGCAGCAGTCGGTGTTCTCGTTGCATTCGGTGGTGCGCTGTCCGTCGCAGTCGATGTCCATGTCGGCTTTCCAGAAGACCGCCTTGCCCGCGTCGCACACCGGGACGGTCGCGCTGCCGGAGTCTTCGTCGGTTTTGTATTTGCCGTTGGAGATCTGCTTGCAGGAGGCGACCTTGGCGAGAATCTGGTCCGCGGTCGGGCCCGCCTGAACCGCTTCCGGGGCGGTGGTCGCCGCGGAGGCGAGCGCGGTGGGCAGGACGGCGGCGGCTATCGCCAGAATCGCGAGCAGGACGAGTTTCCGCATCGACGCTCCCTGTTTATTAGGAAACTTTCCTTACGGCGGCGCGCGCTCAGAATGCCGCCGAACGGACGCGGTCACAACCCGCCAAAAGAGGGTGTTTTTTCCCGCCAGACCGAGCAGTCCGTGAAGGAACCCCTGGGGGAATCCGGGTCCCGGAAGGGCGTCGGGCAGGGATCCAAGTCCGTGAAGGGCCCCTTGAGGGAATCCTTGGGCAATGCCTGGGATTTAGGCGGTGCTGCGGGTGGATTGGGAGCGCGTCAGCCCAGGCCGGGAAGGCCGAGCGGACTGACTGCGGACGGGCCGGTCGGGCGGGAGCGCGATGTGCGGTCCGTGAAGGGCCCCTTGAGGGAATCTGATTTACACAATGGGGCCCAAAAGGGCCCCCCGGGATGGGGGAGGATGCGGGAATA
>NZ_JBSHAM010000078.1:0-37873 GCF_053611505.1 Amycolatopsis sp. NPDC054798
GTGGTCGCCTTGTCGAATTTCACGAACAGGATCAGGAACGCCATCCCGACCACCGAGCAGGCGAACGCGATCACCGCGTCGGACTGCCGGGCCTTGCGCACCAGCAGGCCGAGGAAGAACGAGCCGAGCAGCGCGCCGTAGGTGTAGCCGACGATCCCGAGGCCCTGCTGGATCACCGGGTCCTTCGAGTTGGTGAACATCGAGGCGAACACCGCGAACACCGCCGCCCAGATGAGTGTCCACATGCGACCGTGCCGGAGCAGCTTGGCGTCCTCGATCGATTTGTGCGTGAACCGCTGGTAGAGGTCGGCGATCGTCGAGGTGGACAGCGCGTTGAGCGCGGACGCGAGCGCGCCCATGGTCGAGGCCAGGATGCCGGCGATCAGCAGCCCTGCCAGCCCGACCGGCAGGTCGTTGACGATGAAGTTGGAGAACACGTCGTCGCCGGACATCTTCCCGGCCGCGACCGCGGTGGCCGTCGCGCCGGTCTTGCCGCCCGTGTAGACCCACAGCATCGCGCCGACGAGCAGGAACAGCGCGAACTGGACGAACACCACGAAGGCCGAGCCGATCAGCGCGCGCTGCCCGTCGCGCAGATTCCGGCACGACAGCAGACGGCCGACGATCAGCTGGTCCGCACCGTGCGAAGCCATCGACAGGAACGCGCCGCCGACCACCGCGCACAGGAACGCGTACGGGTTGGTGAGCAGGTTCGACGCGAAGTCGGTCAGCTGGAACCGGCCCTGGCTCGAAGCGATCTGCGTCCAGCCGGACGGCAGCTTCGTGGACAGGAAGATCACCGCGCCGATCGCGCCGAGGATGTAGAGCGACCACTGGATGACGTCGACCCAGATCACCGACTTGATGCCGCCGACGAACGCGTAGATCACGGTGAGCGCGGTCAGCAGCACGACGATGTGCCAGTACTCGGTGTGGATGCCGTAGTGGCTGAGGATCGCCTTGATCGGGATCGCCCCGGCGAACAGCCGCAGCCCCTCGGCGAGCAGCCGGGTCACCACGAAGGTGACCGACGCGGTGCCCTGCAGCCCGCGGCCGAAGCGGCGGCCGAGGAATTCGTACGCGCTCACGTAATTGCCGCGGAAGTAGCGCGGCAGCAGCACGAACGCGGCGATCACGCGGCCGATGATGTAGCCGAAAGCGACTTCCAGGAACAGGAACGCGCTGCCGAACACGAGCCCGGGCGTGGAGATCACGGTGAGCGTGGACGTCTCGGTGGCCACCACCGAGAGCGTGACCGCCCACCACGGCATGCTGCGTTCGCCGACGAAGTAGTCGTTCGCGGACTTCTGTCTGCGTCCGACCAGCACGCCGATGACCGGCATCGCCGCGAGGTACACGATGACGATCACCAGATCGACTGGATTCATGGGGTTCTCCTACCGTGATTGCCCGGATTCCGCGACCCGGAGCCGGGTCGCGGCGCCCCCCAGCGGGGCGGGGAGATTCAGGGGAGCCGCACCCGGCGTCAGCGCGCCGAGCAGGCGGGAACCGCTCGCGCCGGTGGCCGACGGCAGCGTCGCCGGGACGCCGCACCAGCTCAGCCAGCCGAGCAGCGCGGTCAGATAAGCCTCTTTGCCGGAACCGGGGAGGCCGAGGTCGTCGCTGGTGCGGAGGGCGCCTTCGGGCAGGTGCCGGGCAAGCGCGGCCATGGCGGCGGGATTCGCGACGCCGCCGCCGGACGCGATTACGGTCGCGACGCCGTGCCGCCGGCATTCCGCGGCGACCGTCGCGGCGGTCAGTTCGGTGAGCGTGGCCAGCAGATCCTCCGGGGACAACGGCGGCAGTCCGGACAGGGCTGCGTCAAGGTATCCGCCGTGGAAGTGCTCTTTGCCAGTGGATTTCGGGGGAGGAGCGGCGAAATAGGGGTCGGCGAGCAGCCGGTCGAGGAGGTCTTTCCGGACCGAACCGGCGAGCGCGAGCCGCCCGTCGACGTCGGCGGACAGCTTGCCGTCGCTCACGTGCGCGGCGGCGAGATCGAGCAACGCGTTCGCCGGGCCGGTGTCGTACGCGAGCACGTTGTCGGCCTGCGTGACCACGGTGATGTTCGCGATGCCGCCGAGGTTGAGCGCGGCCACCGGACGTCCGGTCTCCTCGGCGAGGCCGCGCAACCACATCGCGTCGAGCGTGCTCGCCAGCGGAGCGCCCTGACCGCCCGCGGTGATGTCGCGGATGCGGAGGTCGGCGATCACCGGCACTCCGGTGCGCTCGGCGATCCACGCCGGCTGGCCGAGCTGGAGCGTGCCGAGCGCGACGCCGTTTTCGACCCAGTGGTAGACGGTCTGGCCGAGCGAGGCGATGACGTCCACCGGTCCGTACGCGGCGATTCCGCGCGCCGCCGCGTCCGCGAACGCCTGACCGACGCGGGTGTCGAGGACGGTCAGCTGCCGTGCGCTGCTCGGCCGCGGCGGGAGGGCGTCGAGGAGGTCCGCGCGGAGGTCGGCGGGATAGGGCACGTCGAGTTCGCCGAGCGGGGTGAGGACGACTGTCCCGTTTTCCTCGCGGATTTCGGCGACCGCCACGTCGATCCCGTCCACGGAGGTGCCGGACAGCAGCCCGAGGACGCGGAAACAGTGGCCGGCGGGGGTGGTCATCCGATGTGGTCTAGTCAACGCGGAAGGGGTGGCGCAAGACGCTTCGTGGAGTCTTGGCCGAATCGGAACCGTTCGCGTTACTCGTTGGCCTCGCGGTGGGGTGTCCGGTGGCTTGTGCACGCGGATGACAGGATGGTGGCGTGTCGAGCACCTGGTTCTGGATCGTTGTCGTCGCCGTCGTCGTCCTGGTCGCCGTGCTGGTGTCCGGGCTGCTCATCGCGCGCAAGCGGCGGATCAGCATCGCCGAGCAGCGCAAGGTCGAGGAGAAGCCGAAGGGCGGCGGGTACGCCGCGAGCGGCGGTATCTCGCTGGCTCCCGGCGGGACGGCCGCCGAACCCGCGCCCGCTCCGGATCCGGTCGTCGAGCATCCCGTCGAGGACCGCCCGGAAACCGACGGCCAGCCCGCGGTCGGAGACGACGCCGCGGTCCCGCGCGACTCCGACCAGCGCACGGTGCGCGACGTCAAACTCCCCGAGCCGGTCGAGGAAGAAGCTCCCGAGGCTGTCGTCCCGGGAACGGTGGAGCCGATCGAGGAGATCGAATCCCCGAGCGGCCGCCTTGAGCGCCTGCGCGGCCGCCTGTCGAAGTCCCGCTCGGTGTTCGGGCAGAGCCTGCTGGGCCTCCTCGGCGGCGGCGACCTGGACGAGGACTCCTGGCAGGACGTCGAAGACACGCTGCTGATGGCAGACCTCGGCGCCGCCACCACGACCCAGATCGTGGACCGCCTGCGCGACGAACTGAACCGGCGCGCGGTGCGCACCTCAGGGGAAGCGCGCGAACTGCTGCACGAGGTGCTGACCGCGGCGCTTTCCACGGACGCCGAACGCTCGGTCCGCGCCCTGCCGCACGAGGTCGACGGCAAGAAGCAGCCCGCGGTCGTCCTCGTGGCCGGAGTGAACGGCACCGGCAAGACCACGACGACCGGGAAGCTGGCGCGCGTGCTGGTGGCGCAAGGCGGAACCGTCGTCCTCGGCGCGGCCGACACCTTCCGTGCCGCCGCCGCGGACCAGCTTCAGACCTGGGGCGAGCGCGTGGGCGCTTCGGTCGTGCGGGGCAAGGAAGGCGCGGACCCGGCGGCGGTCGCGTTCGACGCGGTCAAGCAGGGCATCAACGAGGGCGTGGACACGGTCCTGGTCGACACCGCGGGCCGGCTGCACACGAAGACCGGCCTGATGGACGAACTCGGCAAGGTGAAGCGAGTCGTGGAAAAGCAGGCGCGGGTGGACGAGGTGCTGCTCGTGCTCGACGCCACGACCGGACAGAACGGGCTCGCGCAGGCGCGGGTGTTCGCCGAGGTCATCGACGTCACGGGGATCGTGCTGACCAAACTCGACGGGACGGCCAAGGGCGGGATCGTGTTCCAGGTCCAGCGGGAGCTGGGGGTGCCGGTGAAGCTCGTGGGGCTGGGCGAGGGGCCGGATGATCTGGCTCCGTTCGAGCCGGGAGCGTTCGTGGACGCTCTGCTGGGCTGACGGAGGGCTCGAAAGAGAGCTTGGGCAAGAGCGCCGACGCGTTGCAGCAGGCCGTCGGCAAGCCAGCCAGTGGGAGTCGATGCAGTGAACCGCGTAATCCTCCGCCCGCTCACCGAAGCCGACCGGCCGAGAGTCCACGGGATCCTCTCCGCCCCGGAAGTGACGCAGTGGTGGGGAGATCCCGACGAAGAAACCGCCAGCCTCCTCGCCAAAGACGAAGCACAGGCCTACGCCATCGAGCACAACGGCCAGACCGTCGGCATCATCCAAAGCTGGGAAGAAACCACACCCCGCTACCGCCACGCCGGCATCGACCTCGCCGTGCACCCGGACCACTACGGTCTCGGGCTCGGCGCGGAGGCGATCCGGATCCTCGCCCAGCGCCTGTTCGACCAGGGACACCACCGGATCACCATCGACCCGGCGGCGGCCAACCATCGCGCGATCCACGTGTACGAGAAGCTCGGCTTCCGCCGCGTCGGCGTCCTCCGCGACTACGAGCAGGGCCTCGACGGGACCTGGCACGACGGCCTGCTGATGGACCTCCTCAAAGGCGAACTCAAAGACGATCTCAAGGGCGAACTCAAGTAACCGGCAGCTGCTGCGAAAGCCGGTCCGCGATCTTCTGCACCACCGGCGCGATGTGGCTCACCGCGTCCGCCGTCAGCCGTCCGGACGGGCCGGAGACCGACACCGCGGCGGGCACCGGGGCGCCGGGGATCGCGACGGCGATGCAGCGCACGCCCAGTTCCTGCTCCGCCTCGTCCAGCGCGTAACCCTGTCCGGCGATCTTCTTCAGCTCGACCGCCAGCGCGTCAGGGTCGGTGAAGGTGTGCTCGGTGTAGGCGGGCATCCCGGTGCGTTCCAGCAGCGCCGCGACCTCGTCGGCGGGCAGTTCCGCCAGCATCGCCTTGCCCACGCCGGTGCCGTGCGGCAGCAACCTCCGGCCGACCTCGGTGAACATCCGCATCGAGTGCTTCGACGGCACCTGTGCGACATACACCACCTCGTCGCGTTCCAGCACCGCCAGGTTCGCCGTCTCGCCGACCTCCTCGACCAGTTCCACCAGCAGCGGCCGCGCCCACGCGCCGAACTGCATGCTGGCGTTCTCGCCGAGCCGGATCAGCCGGGCGCCGAGCGCGTAGTGCCGGTTGGTGTTCTGCCGGACGTAGCCCAGCGACACCAGCGTGCGGATCAGCCGGTGGATCGTCGGCATCGGCAGCCCGGACAGGGTCGCCAGCTCCGACAGGCTGGCCTCGCCGCCAGTGTCCGCCAGGTGCTCCAGCAGCTCGAACGCGCGCTGCAGGGACTGGACGCCGCCGTCTCGTCCGCTCTTCTCAGCCGCCACCAGTGGTCCTCCTCACAGACCCGATTGATGTTCCGCTATGCAGAAACTATAGTCCGTCAGGTAAAAACCGTAGGGACGTTATCCAAAGCACTACTCGGGGTGTTGCGCATGTCTGAGGTCCAGGTTCTCGGCGGGTCCGTCGAGCGTGGGGACGAGATTCTGACGCCGGAAGCCCTCGCTTTCGTAGCGGGCTTGCACGACGAGTACGCCGCGCGGCGTGACGAACTGCTCGTCGCGCGGGGCAAGCGGCGCGAGGAGGCCCGCACCACCGGCCGCCTCGATTTCCTGGCCGAGACCAAGGAGATCCGCGAGGGCGACTGGCAGGTCGCCGGCGCTCCGCCCGCGCTGCGCGACCGCCGCGTGGAGATCACCGGTCCGACCGATCGCAAGATGACCATCAACGCCCTCAACTCCGGCGCCAAGGTGTGGCTCGCCGACTTCGAGGACGCCAACACGCCGCACTGGGCGAACGTCGTGGGCGGCCAGGTCAACCTGTCCGACGCGATCCGCGGCACGATCACGCTCGACCAGAACGGCAAGCACTACGAGCTGAAGCCGGACGTCGAGCACGCCACCATCGTGGTCCGCCCGCGCGGCTGGCACCTCGACGAGCGGAACCTGACCTTCGGCGGGCGCAAGGGCGTCGGCGCGCTGGTCGACTTCGGCCTGTACTTCTTCCACAACGCGCAGGAGCTGCTCAACCGCGGCAAGGGCCCGTACTTCTACCTGCCGAAGATGGAAAGCCACCTCGAAGCGCGGCTGTGGAACGACGTGTTCACGCACGCGGAGAAGGCGCTCGGCATCCCGCACGGCACCGTCCGCGCCACCGTGCTGATCGAGACCATCCCGGCCGCGTTCGAGATGGAAGAGATCCTCTACGAACTGCGTGAGCACGCTTCCGGCCTCAACGCCGGCCGCTGGGACTACCTGTTCAGCGTCATCAAGTACTTCCGCGACGCGGGCGAGAAGTTCGTGCTGCCGGACCGCAACTCGGTCACCATGACCGCGCCGTTCATGCGCGCCTACACCGAACTGCTCGTGCGCACCTGCCACAAGCGCGGCGCGTTCGCGATCGGCGGCATGGCCGCGTTCATCCCGAGCAAGGACCCGGAAGTCAACAAGGGCGCCTTCGAAAAGGTGCACGCCGACAAGTCGCGGGAGGCCGGGGACGGCTTCGACGGTTCGTGGGTCGCGCACCCGGGCATGGTCGCACTCTGCAAGGAGGAGTTCGACAAGGTCCTCGGTGACCAGCCCAACCAGCTGGGCCGCACCCGCGACGAGGTGACCGTGACCGCCGACCAGCTGCTGGACGTCGCCTCGACGCCGGGCAGCGCCACCGCGGCCGGTCTGCGCGCGGCGGTCGACGTCGGCATCCGCTACCTGGCCTCGTGGCTGGGCGGCAACGGCGCGGCGGCGATCCACAACCTGATGGAGGACGCCGCCACGGCCGAGATTTCGCGGTCGCAGGTGTGGCAGTGGGTCAAGAACGGCACGCAGCTGGACAACGGCGAGAAGGTCACCGCGGAGCTGGTGCGCGGAGTCGTCGCCGACGTCCGCGGCGAGCTGGCCGCGGAGGTCTCCGACGATCTGCTGAAGCCCGCGGTCGAGCTGTTCGAGCAGGTCGCGCTGGCCGACGAGTTCCCGGACTTCCTGACCCTGCCGGCGTACGAGCACATCCAGTAATGGGCGGCGGACGACTCGCCGAGGACGTCTACACCGCCGCCGACGCGCGCTTGGCCGAGGCCGATGCGCGCGTGGCGGCGCGGTATCCCGGCGAGTCTCCTGGCCGTCGTCCGGTGCACACGGTGTACGTGCCGGCGTCGCAGTACCGGACGCGTCTGGTCGCCGACTGGGGCAAACAGGCGATGCGGGTCTTCATCGAACACGGCGACCTGCTGAACCTCGACCCGGCGGTGTACGAACGGGTCCGCGAAAAGCTCCTCACCGAGCCGATCGAGGATCTCCGCATCGACTTCGAGGACGGTTTCGGCCATCCCGGCGACGAAGCGGAGGACGCGGCCGCGGAGACCGCCGGGCGCACACTCGCGACCACCGGCGGTACTCCGTTCGTCGGAATCCGGTTCAAGAGCTTCGAAGCCGCGACGCGACGCCGGGGCATCCGGACGCTCGATCTGTTCCTGTCGGGCCTGCTGTCCGAAGGATCGCTGCCGGACGGATTCGTGGTGACGCTGCCGAAGGTCACCGCGGTCGAACAGGTCGAAGTCGCCGCGGAAGTGTTGGGGCGACTGGAAACCGCGTACGGACTGGCGGACCGCTCGCTGCGGTTCGAGGTGCAGATCGAGACCGCGCAGTCGATTCTCTCGACCGACGGCACGGTCTCGGTGGCACGGATCATCCAGGCCGCGGACGGCCGGTGCTCCGGGCTGCATTACGGGACCTACGACTACAGCGCGGGTCTCGGCATCAGCGCGGCGTACCAGAGCATGGCCCACCCGGCGGCGGACTTCGCGAAGCAGTTCATGCAGGTCGCGGCTGCCGGAACGGGCGTGCGGCTGTCGGACGGTTCGACCAACCGGCTCCCGATCGGCGACGATCTGCCGGGCGCGTGGGCGGAACACCTGCGCCTGGTGCGGCGGTCGCTGGAGAACGGCTTTTACCAGGGCTGGGACCTGCATCCGCACCAGCTGCCGACCCGGTACGCGGCGACGTACGCCTTCTATCGCGAGGGTGCCCCGGTGGCGGCCAAGCGGTTGCAGGACTACGCGTCGAAGACCGCCGGGGGAGTGCTCGATGAGCCTGCCACGGCGGAGGCGCTGGCGCGGTATCTGCTGGGCGGGTTTCAGTGCGGGGCGCTGGCGGAGTCGGAGCTGCCGTTCGAGGCGGCGCGGCTGGATGCGTACGCGCGGCGGCAAGCCTGAACTTCTCGCGAGTGCCTGTGCTACTCCGCGCAGGCACTCACGAGGCGGGAACCTCTCCGGCATGTGCGCGTCGCGAGGCGGTAGTGCGCCCCAATGTGGCATTGGGTGCGTCACACGCACCCAATGCCACATTGGGGCGCTTGAACCGTAGGCAGCCGGAACGCGGTACGCCCTAACCCGGATAGGCACTCACGAGGCCTCAGCTGGAGCAGCCCTCCGCGATCGCCGCCGTGTCCCAGTAGAACGGCCGCACCTCGGCGATCCGCCCGCCCTCGATCCGGATCGCCTGCAGGATCGGAAACTCCAGCTCCCGTCCGGTCGCCCGCGCCCGCGCGCGGACCCGGGTAAGCACCACCGACGTCGCGCCGAGGGCGAGAAAATCCTGCTCGCCGATCTCGAACGACGCCCACGTCCGGCCCATCGCGAGGAAGAACTTCTCCAGTCCGGCGTGGCCCCGCCAGGTGCCGCCGAACGGCAGTCCGGCAGCCTGGTGCAGTACGACATCCTCGGCGAAATACGGGGCCAACGGGGAGAAGGAAGCCGAGCCGGGGCCGCCCGCGGCGAAATACTCAGCTTCGGCTCGATACATGCCGTGCAGCACGGCAGCGGGATCAGTCACAGGCGTCAGCCTCGCCATTCCGGGCGGGCGCCGCTGGCGGCAATCGGACTTCGCGGTCTCCGCACGTTCTGCCGGTCGCCCTGGGTAGACTTCACGCCGGTCTTTTCAGGGGCGGGAAAGGAAACACATGGCTGAGGAAACCGGGACGGTCGAAACGCTGGAGTTCCAGTCCGAGGCGCGCCAGCTGCTTCAGCTGATGATCCACTCGATCTACTCGAACAAGGAC
Source organism: Amycolatopsis sp. NPDC054798 (assembly GCF_053611505.1). Lineage (NCBI taxonomy): Bacteria > Bacillati > Actinomycetota > Actinomycetes > Pseudonocardiales > Pseudonocardiaceae > Amycolatopsis > Amycolatopsis sp. NPDC054798. The sequence goes on from NZ_JBSHAM010000078.1 coordinate 9,157, forward strand.
ATCTTCCTGCGCGAGCTGGTCTCGAACGCCTCCGACGCGCTGGACAAGCTGCGGCTGGAGACGTACCGCGACAAGGATCTGCAGGCCGAGACCGACAACCTGCACATCGAGATCCTCCTCGACGCCGACGCGCGCACCCTCACCGTGCGCGACAACGGCATCGGGATGAGCCGGGACGACGTCGTCAACCTGATCGGCACGATCGCGAAATCCGGCACCGCCGACTTCCTGCGCAAGCTGAAGGAGTCGAAGGAATCCGCGGGCCAGGACCTGATCGGGCAGTTCGGCGTCGGTTTCTACTCCAGCTTCATGGTCGCCGACAAGGTCACCCTGGTGACCCGGCGCGCGGGCACGGACGAGGGCGTCCGCTGGGAGTCGACCGGCGAGGGCACCTACACGATCGAATCGCTCTCCGACGCCCCGCAGGGCACCTCGGTGACGCTGCACCTCAAGCCCGCCGACGACGAGGACCACCTCTACGACTACACGTCGCCGTGGAAGGTGCGCGAGATCGTCAAGCGCTACTCCGACTTCATCACCTGGCCGGTCCAGATGGCCAAGACCGGTGAGGACGAAGAAGGTCTCGAGACCGTCAACTCGATGAAGGCGCTGTGGGCGCGTTCGAAGGACGAGGTCTCCGACGAGGAGTACCACGAGTTCTACAAGCACATCAGCCACGACTGGACCGACCCGCTCGAGACGGTCCGGATGCAGGCGGAGGGCACCTTCGAGTACCAGGCGCTGCTGTTCCTGCCTTCGCGCGCGCCGATGGACCTGTTCATGCGGGACGCGAAGCGCGGCGTGCAGCTGTACGTCAAGCGCGTGTTCATCATGGACGACTGCGAAGCGCTGATGCCGAACTACCTGCGCTTCGTGAAGGGGGTCGTCGACGCACAGGACCTGTCGCTGAACGTGTCGCGCGAGATCCTGCAGCAGGACCGGCAGATCCGCGCGATCCGGCGGCGGCTGGAGAAGAAGATCCTCTCCACGGTCAAGACGATGATGACCGAGGACGCCGAGAAGTACGCGACGTTCTGGTCCGAGTTCGGCCGCGCGGTCAAGGAAGGCCTGATCGACGACCCGGAGAACCGGGAGCAGATTCTGGAGATCTCGTCGTTCGCCTCGACGCACCACGCGGAGAAGCCGACCTCGCTGCGCGACTACGTGTCGCGGATGAAGGACGGCCAGGAGCACATCTACTACCTGACCGGCGATTCGCGCACCACGATCGAGAACTCGCCGCACCTGGAAGCGTTCCGCGCCAAGGGGTACGAGGTGCTGATCCTCACCGACCCGGTCGACGAGATGTGGGCCGACGCGGTGAGCGGTTTCGACGGCAAGACGTTCCAGTCGGTCGCGAAGGGCGAGGTCGACCTCGGCGACGAGACGACTGAGGAGAAGAAGGCCGAGTACGAAGACCTGCTGAAGTGGATGTCGGCGACGCTGTCCGACACCGTGAAGGAGGTCCGGCTGTCGTCGCGGCTGACCACGTCGCCGTCCTGCATCGTCGGCGACGCGGGCGATCTGACGCCGACGCTGGAGAAGATGTACCGCGCGATGGGGCAGGAACTGCCGCCGGTGAAACGGGTTCTGGAGCTGAACCCGGAGCACGCGCTGGTGACCGGCCTCCGCAAGGCGTTCGCCGAGCACCCGGAGGACGCCTCGCTGGCCGAAACGGCGGAGCTGCTGCACGGGATGGCTCTGCTCGCCGAGGGTGGGGAGCTGAGCGACCCGAGCCGGTTCCTGAACCTGGTGGCGGATCGCGCGGCCAAGGCGTTGTGACGGGTACTCGTGAGTGGCGATCCCGGTTCTCACCGGGGTCGCCGCTCACGAGACCTTCCGGAGGCAGCATGAGGACAGTCGTCGAACACGCCGCGATCGCCACAGTCAGCGGCCCCGAATACCGCAATGGGCACGTCGTCCTCGAAGACGACCGCATCGCAGCCGTCGGCGACGGCGCCTACACCGGCGAGGCGGACGAACGCGTCGACGCCGCCGGCTGTCTCGTCACGCCGGGCCTCGTGAACACCCACCACCACCTGTACCAATGGGCAACCCGCGGCTGCGCCGCCGACCACACGCTGTTCGAGTGGCTGGTCGCGCTGTACCCGGTGTGGGCGAAGCTGGACGCGGACCTCACGCATGCTGCGGGCTCCGCCGGAATGGCGCGGCTCGCCCTGAGCGGCTGCACCACGGTCGCCGACCATCACTACGTCTTCCCGGCCAATGGCGGCGACCAAGTGGCCGCGCTCGTCGCCGCGCGGGAGCGGATCGGGTTGCGGTTGCACCTGGTCCGCGGCTCGATGGACCGCGGCGAATCGGACGGCGGGCTGCCGCCGGACAGCCTGGTCGAGACCGCCGAGGACGCGCTTCTCGGCACCGAAGCCGCCATCGACCGCTATCACGACGCCTCGCCGGGCGCGCACCTGCAGATCGCGGCGGGTCCGTGTTCGCCGTTCACCGTCACCGAGCAACTGATGACCGGCGCGGCGGAGCTGGCCCGGCGCAAGGGCGTCCGGCTGCACACGCACCTGGCCGAAACCCAGGACGAGGAAAAGCAATGCCTCGCCGAAACCGGGCTGACGCCCGCGGAGTACGCGGACAAACTGGGCTGGCTGGCGTCGGACGTCTGGCTGGCGCACACCGTGCACCTCGCGCCGGACGCGATCCGCCGGTTCGGCGCGACCGGCACCGGTTCCGCGCATTGCCCGACGTCGAACGGCAGGCTGGGCAGCGGAATCGCCCCGGTGCGGGACCTGCTCGACGCCGGTGCGCCGGTCGGATTGGGCGTCGACGGCGCGGCTTCGAGCGAATCCGGCGGGCTGGCCGAGGAGCTGCATCAGGCGTTGCTGCAGGCCCGGCAACGCGGCGGGCCGACCGGCCTGACCACGCGGGAAGCGTTGTGGCTCGGGACCATGGGCGGCGCGCGGTGCCTCGGCCGGGAGCGGGAGATGGGCTCGCTGGAGGCCGGGAAGCTCGCGGATCTGGCGGTGTGGGATCTGAACGGGCTGAACTACGCGGGCATCGACGACCCGGTCGCGGCGTTGGTGCTGGCCGCGCCGCCGCCGCTGCGGAGGCTGTTCGTGGGCGGGAAGACAGTGGTGGACCGGGGGCGGCTGAAGTCCGCGGACGAGACGGTGATCGCGGACGAACTGGCGAAGGCGAGCGCTCGGCTGCGGGAAGGCTGAGCGCGGTGGGCTGTCCTCGAGAACAGAAGCAGCCGCAATTCTGAACCGCGCCTGGCGGTCCTGGATTTCCGTCGGCAGAAAGCGATGAGTCCGCGCGGCGATTTCTGGCAGGACGCTGAGAATGCGCCGCAATTCGGTCGGACTGTCCGAAAGCGACGCCCCCGCGGCCGGGATATGCTTTCGGGAAAGCGGGCGGGCGAGCGGAGAACGTGCGGTGGCGACAGAACTGACCCCGGTGCCGATTCCGGCACTGGCGCCAGCCCCGTCGGCGAAAGGAACGAAACGCGCGCTCGGCGCGGCCGTGGCCGCGGTGCTGCTCGCGGCGGCGTTCCTGGTGGTGCTGCACGTCGACCGCTACTGGGGGCCGATCGACCCGGTCAGCGCGATGCTCAGCGACTACGCCTGGACTCCCGGCTGGTGGATGTGGGCGGCGGCGATGCTGCTGACGTCGGCCGGTTCGGTGGTGGTCGCCGTGGTCCTGCGCCGCCAGGGGCTTCTGCGCGGGCCGCTGACGCTTGTCGCGATGACTGCCTGGTGTGCCGGGCTCGCGGCGGTCGCGTTGTTCACCAAGGATCCGCAGGGAAATGCGGTGACGCTGATCGGCAAAGTGCATCTCGGCGCGACCGGGATCAGTTGCGTGAGTTTGCCGCTGGCGGGCTGGCTGCTCGCCCGGGCGCACCGGAATTCGCCGCGATGGCGGGGTTATGCGCGCTGGTCGGGTATTTTGGCGTTGACGGCCGTGCCGTTCTTTCTGCCGTTTCTCATTCCGTTCGCGGCCAATGTCGCGTTCGGGCAGCATCTGCCGACCGTCGCGACCGGGCTCGTGGAACGGCTGATGGCGGTGCTGGAACTGGTCGAACTGCTGGTGCTGGCCGGATGGGCGTGGCGCGCGGCGGAGTGATCAGGCGGCGGAGCGATCAGGTCGCGTCGGGATCGACCGGCGGCCGTTCGTTCGCCCGCAACGGAACCGGTGCCGGAACCGGCGGCGGGGTCGGAGCCGCGGCCGCGGGAGCGTCGTCGAACAGGTACTTCGTCACGGCCGCCCTCGGGTTGGCCCTCCGCAGGGACTGCAGTTCCTGCAACGGTTTCCGCAGTTCCTGGTACTCCGGGCCGAGTTCCGCTTCCAGCTGGGCCTTGGTCCCGGCGGCGAAACCGCGGACCCGGTTGAGCGACTGCGCGACCCAGCGCGCCGCCTCGGGCAGCCGTTCCGGGCCCAGGATGAACAACCCGGCGAGCAGCAAAATCACGATGTGGTCGATGCTGAGACCGAACACCGGCCACCTCCCGCGGACCCGGACGACGCCTCCAGCTTAGCCGTCCGAGGGGCGGCGTTTCCCGTCGTCGCCCAGTTCAGTCAGCAGTCTTCGTGCGACATCGACCACTGCCGCGCCCGCGACCGCCATCGGTTCGGTCGTCCGCATGGAGCGGCACAGCACGAACGCGCCCTCCAGGCTGGTGACCAAGGCGAGCGTGAGCGTGCGGGCCTGCTCCTCGGGAAGGCCGAAGGCGGTGAATCCCTTGGTGCCCGCTTTCGTCCACGCTTCGAAGACGTCCGCGGTGGCCTTGCGCAGGGGTTCGTTCGTGGTCGCCACTTCAAGCGCGACGGTCGCGATCGGGCAGCCCTCGACGTAGTCCGTTTCGAGCAGCGTGGTGACCGCCGCCCCGAAGAACGTTTCGAGGCCGGTGATCAGGTCCGGTGCCGGCGTGATGAAGACTTCGAACAGCTGCCCGTACTGCATCCCCGAGGTGCGTACCACTTCTTCGCCCAGCTGTTCCTTGCCGCCGGGGAAGAAGTGGTACACCGACCCGAAGGGCGCGCCGGCCTTCTCGACGATCTGCTTCATGCCGGTGCCGGCGTACCCGCCTTGCCGGAACAACTCCGCCCCGGCGGCGAGGATGCGGTCCTTGGTGCCAGTCACGACACCGAGGATAGCTCCTGCACAGTAGAGCGTTCTATCAAGCGCGGGCGGAGCACCAGGTTCAGCACCACCGCGGTCACGCAGCCCGCGCTGATCCCGGAGTTGAGCACGACCTGCAGCGCCGCCGGGAACCCGGAGTAGAAGTCCGGCATGGCGATCGGGATCAGCCCGACGCCGAGCGACGCGGCGACGATCGCGACGTTCACCGGATGCTCGAACGACGCCTTCGCGAGCGTCCGGACGCCGCTCACTGCCACGCTGCCGAACAGCACCAGCCCGGCTCCGCCGAGCACCGGCTGCGGCACCAGCGCGATGATCCCGCCGGTCACTGGGAACACTCCCAGCAGCACGAGCACCAGCCCGCTGGCCGCGACCACGTACCGGCTCACCATGCGGGTGAGCGACACGAGGCCGATGTTCTGCGCGAACGCGGTGCAGGCGAACCCGCCGAAGATCGTGCCGACGGCGGTGGATAGCCCGTCCGCGCGCAGGCCGTCGGCCAGCACGCGGCTGGTGGTCGGCCGGTCCACGATCTCGCCGAGCGCCAGCAGGTCGGCGGTGCTTTCGGCCATCACCACCAGCATCACGATGAGCATCGAGACGATCGCCGCGACGTCGAACGCCGGGGTGCCGAAGTGGAACGGCGTGACGATGCCGAACACCGGGGCCTGGCGCAGCGTCGACGTGTCGACCTGGCCGAGCGGCCACGCCACGGCGGTGCCTGCGACTAAGCCGAGCAGCAGCGCGATCCGGCTCCAGAACCCGGTCAGGAACCGGGTGAAGACGAGGACCGCGACCAGGGTGATCCCGGCCAGCATCAGCCCGGTGGGCTTGGCCGCCTTCTGCTGCGCGGCGATCCACTGCACGGCGACCGGCAGCAGCGAAATCCCGATGAGCGTGATGACCGTCCCCGTCACCACCGGCGGGAAAAACCGCGTCAGCTTGGAGAAAAACGGCGCGGCGAGCACTACGAACACGCCGCCGGCGAGCGTCGCGCCGTACACGACGCCCAACGCGTTGCCGTCGCGATGCTGTGCGGCGATGGACAGAATGGGTGCGACGGCGGCGAAAGTGACGCCGTTGACCAGCGGCAGCCTGGCCCCGAAGCGCCAGAAGCCCGAGGGTTTGCAACAGGGTGGCCAGTCCCGCGGTGAACAGCGCCGCGCTGATCAGCAGCGCGAGCTGGCCGGGGGAGAGGCCGACGGCCGCGCCGATGACGAGCGGTGGGGCCACCACTCCGGCGTACATGGCCGCGACGTGCTGGATTCCTCCGAGGATCAACTGCGGCAGTGGAGGCGCCGCGTCCACGGGGTGCCGAGAAGGTCGTTCCTGTGTAACTGACATGCGCTCTCCCGGAGGGGACTCGGGGCTAGAGCACGGCGTCGGTCCAGGCCGGGCCGGGCTCTTCGGCTTCGTCGCGGACCACCGTGCCTTCGATGAGGCCGTACGGCCGGTCAGCGGCGTAGAACACCTCGTTGTGGTTCTCGAGGCCGAAGGGGCTTAGATCGACGAGGAAATGATGCTTGTTGGGCAAGGAGAACCGGATCTCGGCTACTTCCGGCCGTGCCTTCAGCACGGCTTCGCCCATCGCGTACAGGGTCTGCTGCAGCGAAAGACTGTGCTTGGTGGCGAACGTTTCCAGGAGCGTCCGCCGGATCTCCCGGTGGCTCTTGGCCCAGTCGATCCCGGTGAATCCCTCGTAGCGCCAGCGCGCGGTCACGGCGGTGGCGAGAATGCGGTCGTCGGTTTCGGCGAGAGTGGTGTATTCGTCCTTCGGGTAGCCGTGGAATTCGGACCCGGTGGACTTGAGCACGGTCAGACCGTCCACTCCGGACACCACCCAGGCGCGGTCGGCGTGCACGGTGACGGTGGTGGTGCGGCGTTCTCCGCCGGAGCGGCTGAACGAGTGGTCGTGCGGCGCGCCGTCCACCGGGATGCGGTCCCACTCCTGCTCTTCGACGGAGATCCGCGCGCCGGTGATCTTCTCCTGGGTGCCGACGAAGTGCTGGCCGAGCCGCAGCGCGAAGTCCTCGATCTCGCCGACGTCCTGCTGCTTGGCGAACGCGTACACCGTGTTCTTCTGCGTGTCGGTGGCCAGTACAGCGGAGTTGTCGCCGGTGAGGTGCGTGGCCGACAGGTCTCCGCGCAGGGCCGAGGACACCGTGAGGTCGCGCAGATGGTGCACGCCGCCGGTGCGCCGGACGGTGACGAGGCGGACCTCTGCCTTGCCGTACTGGTTGGGGCCCAAGGAGATTCCCATGTCAGCTCCCGCGATAGGTGGAATAGGCGAACGGGCTCAGCAGCACCGGCACGTGGTGGTGCGACGTGCCGTCGGCGATCCGGAAAGCGATCGTGACGTCGGGGAAGAACGCCTCCGGGCCGAGGTAGCTCCCGGTGTCGAAGATCAGCCGGTACACGCCGGGGTCGAGCGTGTCCGGTCCGAGGTCGCGGATGCGGCCGTCGTCGTCGGTGGTGCCTTCGGCGAGCAGCGTGCCGTCCTGACGTTCGAAGCGCACTGAGATCCCGGCGGCGGGTTTTCCGTTCGCGGTGTCGAGGACGTGGGTGGTTACCAAACTCATGCCGTTACTGCTTTCGCCAGGCGCAGTTGCGCGATCTTGGCCAGCTCCGCGCCGGCGACGTCGAGTTCGGTCTCCGGGTCGTTGCCGAGCCGGGACCGCAGGTTCGCGAGAAGCTCTTCTCCGCTGCGCCCGCTGGCGCACACCAGGAACACGTGCCCGAAGCGTTCTTCGTATTCGGCATTGGCGGCGGCGAATTCGTCCGCGTTGTCCACGCCGGACTGCTCCGAACGGGACCAATCGGCGTCGCTGCCCTTGCTGGCCGGGCGTTCGCCGATCCTGGGGTGCGCGGCGATCGCGTCGCGGATCTCGTTGCGCCGCAACGGAGTCGCGCTGTCGGCGCTCTTGCTCAACGCGGCGAAATCGGCGTACGGGCGGCCGTTGAGCACGGTGTCGACCCAACGCGGCACGGCCAGGCAGGCGGTGAGCGTCGGCCGGAGTTCGGCGGCGGACGCGGAGTTGAACTCGGCGAGTGCGAGCGGCAACGGAATCTCCTCCGGGGAGGTGGTGTTCCGCTGACCGTACGGCCGGGCCGAGCGTGCGTCAACACTTTGTTGAAGCGCGGCCCGCGGTTGTTTCAGTCGGCTTCCCGGTTGAGGTAGTTGTAGACCGTGAACCGCGTGACGCCCAGTTCCTCGGCGACGGCCGAAACCGATTTCCGCAGGTTGAAGGCCCCTCGTTCGCGCAGCAGGCGGACCGCGCGCTGCTTTTCCGGGCGGTCGAGATCGCGGAGTTTCGAACCGAGTTCGCGTTCCACGTCGGAGATCAATCGCGACAGCGCGCTGTTGAGTTCGACGGCCGGAACGGGGTCGGAATCGTCGGTCCGGCGCAGTTGCAGCGTCACCCGGGTGGCCCCGCCTTCGAGGGCGGCGCGGGCGATCGACGGCAACGCGGCGAACAGTTCGTCGGCGCTCCCGCGGGCCAGGGTGCCGAGCGGGCCGAAGTCGGTGTCGAGCCCGGCCGCGTCGGCGGCGTCGCGGGCGCGGACAGCGTGCTCCGGCGGTGCGCCCTCGCCGCGGAACGGCTCGCTGGTGAACTCGGCTTCCAACTCCACCCGGTGACCGTAACGTGGTAGGGACGGCGTTGACGAGCCGGGAAGAACGTGTCTAATCTCGGTGGGCGAAAGACTCTTTCCGTAACGTGGAACTGGAGGGTGCCGTCGATGGACCTCGTGGTGCGGGCTGCGCGCGCGGTGACCCCGGCCGGTCTCGGACCGGCGACGATCGGCGTGCGGGACGGCCGGATCGCCGCGGTCGAACCCGGCGTCGTCGAGATGCCGGGCACGCGGGTCGTCGACCTGGCCGGGGACGAGGTGCTGCTGCCTGGTCTCGTGGACACCCACGTGCACGTCAACGACCCTGGGCGCGCCGAATGGGAAGGCTTCGAGACTGCCACGCGAGCGGCCGCGGCCGGTGGCGTCACGACCATTGTGGACATGCCGCTCAACAGCCTGCCGCCGACGGTCGACGTGGCCGCGCTGGAGGTCAAGCGCAAGGCGGCGAGCGGCCGGGTGCACGTGGACGTCGGGTTCTGGGGCGGCGCGATTCCCGGAAACGAAGGCGATCTGCGCGGGCTGCACGACGAGGGCGTCTTCGGGTTCAAATGCTTCCTGCTGCACTCCGGCGTAGACGAGTTCCCGCCGTTGGACGCGGCCGGTCTGGAATCCGCGCTGCGCGAGCTGAAGTCGTTCGACGCGCAGATGATCGTGCACGCAGAGGATTCCGACGCGATCGACGCGGCCCCCGATCCGCACGGCGAGAAGTACCACGACTTCCTCGGTTCCCGCCCGCGCGGCGCGGAAAACCTGGCCATCACGCACGTGATCGAGGCCGCCCGGCGCACCGGCGCTCGCGCGCACATCCTGCATCTGTCCTCTTCGGACGCTCTGCCGCTGATTTCCAGCGCCCGCCGCGAGGGTGTCGAGCTGTCGGTGGAAACCTGCCCGCACTACTTGTCGTTCGTCGCGGAGGAAATCCGGGACGGGGCAACACAATTCAAATGCTGTCCGCCGATCCGCGAAGCGGCGAACCGGGAATTGCTGTGGCAAGGTTTGGCGGACGGCGTGATCGACACGATCGTGAGCGACCATTCGCCGTGCACGCCGGAGCTGAAACGCTTTGACACCGGCGATTTCGGCCTCGCCTGGGGTGGCATTTCCAGCCTGCAGCTCGGTCTGCCCGCGATCTGGACGCAGGCGCGCCAGCGCGGCTTCGGCCTCGTGGACGTGGTGCGGTGGATGGCCGAACGTCCGGCCGCGCAGGTCGGGATGACGCGCAAGGGCAAACTGGAAGTGGGCGGTGACGCCGATTTCTGCGTCTTCGCGCCGGACGAAGCCTTCGTCGTGGACGTCGCGAAGCTCAAGCACCGCAACCCGGTGAGCGCCTACGACCAGCGTCCGCTGGCCGGTGTCGTGCGCGGCACCTGGCTGCGCGGCGAGCCGGTGACCGGCGACCGTCCTCAAGGGACTCTGCTGGCCCGGGGCAATTGCTGAAGAGATGGAGGAGCACGTGTCCGACCGTCCGGAGTGGACCGCCCAGCCCGATCTGGCCTCGCGCCTGTTCGGGGGCACCGTGATGTGGGCGAGCGACGAACTGTTCGCCGAAAAGGAAAACCTGGTCAACCCGTGGCGGCCGGCGCACCGCGCCGAAACGTTCGGCCCGAAGGGCCAGGTGTACGACGGCTGGGAGACCCGGCGGCACCGCGAACCCGGCGACGACCACGCGCTCGTCCGCCTCGGCCTCGGCGGCGTGGTGTCCGGGGTAGTGGTGGACACGGCTTTCTTCAAGGGCAACTACCCGCCGTTCGTGTCCGTGGCGGCGACGTCCGTCCCCGGCTACCCGAGCGCGGCTGAACTGCAGGACGCCGACTGGGACGTCCTGGTCGACCACGAACCCGCGGCCGGCGACTCGGAGAACTTCTACAAGGTGACGTCCTCGCGGCGCTACACCCACGTGCGCCTCACCCAGCACCCCGACGGCGGCGTCGCGCGACTGCGGGTGCACGGCTCTCCCGTCCCCGATCCCGCACTGCTGGATCCACGCTCGCTGGACTTGGCCGCTTTGGAAAACGGCGCGGTCGTCACCGGATGCAGCGACATGTTCTATTCGTCGCCGAACAACATGCTGTCGCCGGGGCTGGCCGCGCACCAGGCGGAAGGCTGGGAAACCGCCCGCCGCCGAGACGACGGCAACGACTGGGCGACGGTGTCGCTGGCGGGCGCGGGCTTGATCCGGTTCGTGGAGCTGGACACCAGCAACCTCAAGGGAAACGCGCCCGGCTGGGCGTCGGTGAGCGGCCGCCTCGACGAGGGCGAGTGGGTGGAACTGTTGCCGCGCACCAGGTTGCAGCCCGACACCCGGCACCGGTTCGCCCTGGCCGAGGACGGCCCCGAGGTGACCGAAATCCGGCTCGACATCTACCCCGACGGCGGCCTCGCCCGGCTCCGGCTGTTCGGCGAGCTGAGCAAACGCGGCCGGGAAGCCCTGACCGCGCGGTTCGCGGAGACGTCCGACTGAGGTTCCGGTCCGTGAAGGGCCCCTTGAGGGAATCAGATTCCCTCAAGGGGCCCTTCACGGCTTTTGGGCCGGTTACTCCCCGCCGCTTCCTTCTGCCGCGGGGTCCGGGTGCTCCTTGCGCCACTCCTCGTCCGAGGCCTTCCAGGCTTCCTCGGCCTGCATGTGGATGTCGGTGATCGCCTTGTCGAAGTTGATCGAGTCCTTGCCGACCCAGCCCGCGAAGTTCTTGCTGCTCTTGGCGTCCGCCAGACCCTTCATGAAGGGGTACAGGTTCGGATGCGTCTTGAAGTAGTCGTCCGGGGCCTTGACGATGTCTTTCCAGACGTTCTTCCCGCCGGTGTACTTCTGGACCTGGGGGAGGCTGCACATGTTTTCGAGCCAGCTTTCGTGCTTCTTCATCCAGCTGAACTCGTACGGCTTGAACGGCGACTGCGGTCCGGAGGGCCGTCCGGACCCGCCTCCCTCGCCCTGAGTGTTCCCGTGCTCGCCGCCGCCCTGGTTGCCTTCCTGGTGGTTGCCGCCGCCTGTGTTCTCGTCGTGGTGGTTGCCGCCGGCGTTGTTGTCGTGCTGGTTGCCGCCGCCCGCGTTCTCGTCGTGGTGGTTGTTCCCGCCTGGGGCGTCGTCGTGGCCAGGGTTGTTGCCCGGCGCATCGTCGTGGTGGTTGTTGCCGCCGCCCGCATTGTCGTCGTGGTGATTGCCGCCAGCGTTGTCGTCGTGGTGGTTGCCGTTGTTCTCGTGGTTCGGGTTGTTGCCCGGGTGGTCTTCCTGGTGGTTGCCGCCGGGAGTGTCGTCGTGCGGGGTGTTGCTGCCGCCGGGGTTGTCCTCGTGGTGGTTGTTCCCGCCGGGGGTGTTGTCGTGGCCGGTGTTGTTGCCCGGCGTGTTCTCGTGATTGCCGCTGCCGCCCGGGGCGTCCTCGTGGTGCGGGTTGCCGCCAGGCGTGTCGTGCGGACGGTTGGGCGGCGGGTTGAAGTGCTGATCCGCGGCCAGCCAGGTGTCGAACGGGTCGTCCTCGTGCGGCTGGTTGTTCGGCCGCTCTTCGTGCGGGTTGTTGTTTCCGCCGGGGGTGTCGTCGTGATGGTTGTTCCCGCCCGGCGTGTCGTCGTGCTGGTTGTTGCCACCTGGGGCGTCGTCGTGGCCAGGGTTGTTGCCCGGCGCATCGTCATGGTGATTGTTGCCGCCGCCGGGATTGTCGTCGTGGTGATTGCCGCCGCCCGGAGCGTCGTCGTGCGGCGTGTTGTGCCCGCCGTTCCCGCCGCCCCCGCCGCCGTGGTTCCCGCCCCCAGGCGGAAGATCGGTCATCTCGTGGTTGTTCCCACCGCCGTGCGTGCTGCCGCCACCGCCGTGCGTCCCGCCACCGCCGCCGCGCGAGGGCTTGACCTTCTCCGCCAGCTGGGCCAGCCGGCTCGCGGTCCGTCCGCCGAGCCCGACGATCCGGGCGATCTTGGACGCCATCGTCAGCGCCAGCGAGATCCCGGACCGGATCACGTTGCCCACTCCGACGACGATCGACGCGCCGAAGGTGAACGCCGCCATCGCCAGTGCGATCAGCATGGTCGCGATGACGTCGCCGAGGAACGTCGTGATGAGGTCGCGGATCAGCGAGCGCACCACGGTGACCAGGGCCATCGTCGTTTTGACCACGTAACCCGCGACGTCGACCGCTTCCCCGGCGCTGTCGATCTGGCCGCGCCGGTCGCCGATGTTCTTCTTGAACGCCTCCGCGCCCTCGCCCTGCCAGTTGGCGACCGTCTTCTGCAGCGTGGTGTCGAGGTCCTTCGCCGCGTTTCGCAGGTTCTCAGCGGTCTTGTGCAGTTCCTCGGCCATCTTGTTGATCGCCGCGGGGTCGCCCGCCAGCTTGTCGAGGCCCTCTTTGAGGAACGAGATGTGCTCGATCAGCCAGCCGAGCCCGGCCGCGATCAGCTTGCCGAACGGGTCCAGGACGAACGCCGCGGTGTCCGCGACCGCGCCGATAATCGACACACCGAGTTCGACGCCCACCGCGGCCGCGTCGGCGCCGTGCAGGTGCTGGATCTCCTGGATCGACGAGACGACGCTGTGCCAGCTGTCCGCGACGCCCGCGCCGGTGGTGTTGTTCGAATCGGTGATGGGGACGACGACGCTCATTTCACCTGCTCCGGCTTGAACTTGTCGAACGCCTTCGCGAGGTCCTGGTCGCCCTTGCTGTACTGCTCGCTGGCCTGGCGCGTCTTGTCCGCGCTGTCGGTCACGTCCTTCGCGACGCCGTGCAGATTGTCGGAGACGGCCTTCAGCGCGATCCGCGCCGGAATCGCGAGCACCTGCGCGAGCACGACGCCGAACGCGTCGATGTCCCCGCCGTTGGCGTCGTCCACCGCCTTCGCGGAGTCGTCCACCGTGGGCACGGTGGTCTTGTCCAGGTACTCGCTGAATTTGTGCAACTCGTCCGGATGGACGGTGAAGCCGTTCCCTGCCACCAACACTCCTTCGCCTGCCGCGCATCGGGCCGCGCCGAGTAGAGCAGCGGCGGCTGAACCGGAGGCGACGTCCGTGCGGACGAAGGTTGAACGGGACGCTCTTCCTGCCCGAGTGACCGGGCCGGGCTGCCCGGACGGGTCAGCCGCGCGCGCTCGGCCGGTTCAGGTAGGCGGAGAAGGACGACAGCAGAGCCGCGACGCCGACGATCGCGGTGACCCACCACGGGCCGCCGGTCACCAGGTTGAACACGAACGCGGCAGCCATCAGGACGGCGGCGATGATGTTCCTGATCTGCAGCCCGGAGGGTTTCGCCATGCCTCCACCTTCTCACGGCGGCCGCCGGGCGGCCTTGTCCGCTGTCGGCTAGATTGCTAGCATCCTAGAATGGCCGGTGAAGAGGTCAAGCAGTTCAACGTCTACCTGCCGGTCGAGCTGATCAAGCAGGTGAAGTACCGGGCGATCGAGACCGAGCAATCACTGTCCGCGCTGGTCGCCGCGGCCTTGCGGGCTTATCTCGGCACGCCGCCGGAACAACGAGAGGACAGCTGACATGAGCGACGGCATCACCATGTTCGTCATGGAGACGCACAACTGGGGCAAGACGGCGAAGTTCTTGCAGCGCGTGGGATTCAGCCTCGATTTCGAGACCGACCACAACTCGGGCCAGCTTTCGAACGGCGACGGCGCGCCGGTGTTCGTCGTCGAGGTGCCGGAAAGCCAGGAGCCGCGCACGGCCGTGGTGGTGGCGGTGCCGGACGAGTCGGTCGACGCGGAACTCGACGTCGTCACGCCGTTCGAGGACACCCACTACGGCACGCGCGAGATGACCGTGCGGGATCCGGACGGCCGGATCTGGACGCTGCGGGCCCCGAAGTGAGCGAGCCCGACCACACCGCGGTGCGCGTCGCGTTGTGGCGCGCGCTGCACGTGCTCGCCGATCCGCCGCCGCACGCGCTGGCCGACGAGATCGGCCTCCAGCTGGCGGATCCTGGTCCGGACTGGCGGTCCCGGCCGGACATGGACCTCGATTTCACCAGGAGGTTCCGCGCCGGAATCGCACTGCGCAGCCGGTTCGCCGAGGATCTGGTGCGCGAACGCGGGGTCGCGCAGTACGTCCTGCTCGGCGCCGGGCTGGACACGTTCGCGCAGCGGGAGCCGGAGCTGGGCGTGCGGGTGTTCGAGATCGACCAGCCGGGCACGCAGGAGTGGAAGCGGGAGCGGCTGGCCGCACTCGGGCTGCCCGCCCCGTACCGATTCGTGCCGGTCGACTTCGAATCCGGTGAACAGTGGCCGGAACGCTTGGCTGCCAACGGTTTCGAGGTCGAGAAGCCCGCGGTGGTGGCGTCCACCGGGGTCAGCATGTACCTGTCCCGCGAGGCCAACGCCGCGACGCTGCGCGCGCTCGCCGGGTTCGCTCCGGGCACCGTGGTGGCGATGACGTTCCAGATGCCGGAGGAGTACCTGGACGAGCCCGACCGCGCGGCCCGGGCGGCGGCGATGAAGGGCGCGAAGGCGGCTGGCACACCGTTCGTGAGCTTCTTCGCGCCGGACGAGATGCTGGAGTTCGCGCGGGAGTGCGGTTTTCAGGACGTCCAGCACGTCAGCGCGGCTGAGCTGAACGAGCGGTATCTGTCCGGGCGTCCGGACGGGTTGCAGGCAGCGGGGGAGGAGTTCCTGGTGGCGACGGTCAGCTGAACTCGGTTTCGCCGTAGTCGACGGGAAACCCCTCAGCGGTAAGGAAAGCGTGGAGCTGGGCGGTCAGGTCGTCCTTCTCCGCGCCAGCTTCCATCGAGGTCGTGGCGGTGGCCTCCCACTCGCCGTGGACGGAGTGCCGCCACGGCCGGAGCGTCCAGGCCAGTTCGATGCGGCCGCCGGAGCGGTAGGTCGCCGAGACGGTCAGGTCGCGGTCGGCGTTGACCCAGCGTCGTTCGCCTTCCCAGCCGCGGAAGTCGAGGCCGTCGAGGAAGCGGGCGAGGCCGCGGCCGGTGACGTAGTTGGTGACGCTTTCCAGCCGGGCGTCGATTCCGGGACCCTGGAGCCGGACGGCGAAGAACAACCGGCGGTCGAGGTGGTGGTCGGCGGCGTGCCGTTCGCCGAACCGCACCGAGACCGGTTCGCCGCCGAACACGACTTCGAGATCGTCCAGGCAGGTCATCTCGGTTTCGGACCGCAGCCAGCCGTGCGGGCAGTTCGGGTTCACTTCGCCAACGTAGCCTGCTCAGGGCGCGGATTGCCGCCGCGAGCTGATCACCCCGGTGTTGAACCCCGCGAGATGCAAACCGCCGGCGAAGCGCGCGTGCTCGATCTTCACGCAGCGGTTCATCACCACGTCCAACCCCGCCTCGCGGGCGCGGTCCGCCACCGGTTCGTGCCACAAGCCGAGCTGGAGCCACAACGTCCGCGCGCCCGCGTCGATGACCTCCTCGGCAACTCCGGGGAGGTCGTTGTGCTTGCGGAACACGCTCACCAGGTCCAGTTCGCCCGGCACGTCCGCCAGCGACGGATACACCGGCCGCCCCAGCAACGTGTCGAGCCGCGGGTTCACGAAGTTGACCTCGTACCGTGTCGAGGACAGCAGATAAGTCGCCACGAAGTAGCTCGGCCGCGCCGGATTCGCCGACGCGCCCACGACCGTCACCGATTTCGTGCGCCCCAGAAGACGCCGCCGTTCGACCGCTCCGACGTCGTAGCTCACGCGTTCACCGCCTTGTCCAGGGCTTGGTCGAGGTCCCACAGCAGATCCTCGACGTCCTCCAGACCGACCGACAGCCGGATCAGGTCCGCGCTCACCCCAGCGGCGGCGAGCTGATCCTCGGACAGCTGAGCGTGCGTCGTCGAAGCCGGATGGATCACCAGCGTCCGCGCGTCGCCGACGTTCGCCAAGTGCGACAACAGTTCCACCGATTCCACGAACTTCTCGCCCGCCGCGCGTCCGCCCTTCACCCCGAACGAAAACACCGCGCCCGGCCCCTGCGGCAGATACCGCGCAGCCCGCTCGTAGTCCGGATGCTCCGGCAACCCCGCGTAAGACACCCACGCGACCCTCGGGTCCGCGTTCAGGTACTCCGCGATCGCCTGGGCGTTGGCGACGTGCGCGTCCATCCGCTGCGGCAACGTTTCCACGCCCTGCAACAGCAAAAACGCCGAATGCGGCGACAGCACCGCGCCGATGTCGCGCAACTGCTCCGCGCGCAGCCGGGTGCAAAACGCGTACTCGCCGAAGTTTTCCCAGTACTTGAGCCCGCCGTAGCTGTCGACGGTCTCGGTCATCCGGGGGAAGTTTCCGTTGCCCCAGTTGAAAGTCCCGGCCTCGACGACGACACCGCCGAGCGTCGTGCCGTGCCCGCCGAGGAACTTCGTGGCCGAGTGCAGGACGATGTCCGCGCCGTGCTCGATCGGACGGCAGAGGTACGGCGTGGCGAGCGTCGCGTCGACCACGAGCGGAATGCCGTGCGAATGCGCGAGGTCAGCCAATCCGGCGAGGTCCGCGATCGCGCCGCTCGGATTGCCGATCACCTCGGTGTAGATCAGTTTCGTGCGATCGGTGACCGCTTCGGCGTACTTCTCGGTGTCGCCGTGCACGAACGTCGTCTCGACGCCGAACCGCGCGAGCGTGCCGGTGAGCTGCGTGACGGTCCCGCCGTACAGCCCGGCGGCCGACACGATGTGGTCCCCAGCCTCCGTGAGCGCGGAGAACGTCAGGAACTCCGCTGCCTGCCCGCTGGCCGTCGCTACTCCGCCGATCGCGCCTTCGAGACTCGCGATGCGCTCCTCGAACGCCGCGACGGTCGGGTTGCCGATGCGGCTGTAGACGTTCCCGTACTTCTGCAGCGCGAACAGGTTCGCCGCGTCGGCGGCGTCCTCGAATACGAAACTGGTCGTCTGGTAGATCGGCACCGCCCGGGCCCCGGTCGTGGGATCGGGAGTGCCGCCGGCGTGCAGGGCGCGGGTGCGGAAGCCCCAGGTGCGTTCGCTCATCGGACGTCACGCTAACCCAGCGCTGGGGGCGGCGGCCATTTCTCCCGGAGAGTGGTCCGCCTCTTACTGCACGTCGTCCCGCCGCCGCCACACACTCACCGAAACCGCCAGCGTCACCTCCCGCCCCTCCGCAGCCTCCAGCCGTTCCCGCCGTCCGTCCCGGTCCAGGTGGAACCCCGCAGGCCCCATCGCGACCACATCCCGCACCTGTTCCGCGCTGAACGCCTGAGTCCGGACCACCTCGACCCCAGACTCCCGGACAAACAACCCGCCCAACGCAGCGTCGAGCCGTTCTTCCTTCCGCGAATCCACCGCGAGCACCAGATCGCCCAGTTCCGCGAGATGCCCCGGCAACGGCGACGCCACCACCAGCTTCCCGCCCGGCGCGAGCACCCGATGGAACTCCGACGCATTCCGCGGCGAGAACACGTCCAGCACCACCGAAGCCACCCCGTCGCCCACCGGCCACGGCTCCCACAGATTCCACACCGCCGCACCCAGCCGAGCATGCGCCCGCGCGGCCCGCCGCAACGCGATCGCCGACACGTCCAGCGCGAGCCCGACCGCGTCCGGCGCGTCGTCCAGCACCCGCGAGAGGTAATAGCCAGGCCCGGCCCCGGCGTCGATGATCAACCCAGGAGCAGAACCTGCGGCAGCGACCGCTTCGGCCAGCGGCGCGTACGCCCCGGAAGACAAGAACGCCGCCCGCGCGTCCACCATCGGCGCGGTGTCGGCCGTCCCCGCCGGGATGCGCGCGTGCAGGAGGTTGACGTAACCCTGCCGGGCCAGATCGAACGAATGCCGCCGTTCGCAGCGCAGTGTCCGGCCGGTCAGTTCGACCGGCTCCGCGCACACCGAACAGCGCAGCGCTTCGATCACCCGATCAGGCAAAGACATGGCGTTATTCGACCATGAGGTTGCCTGACCGGACATTTCGCCCCGGGGTCGCGGAAACGTGCCCGTAACAACCAGCACGCCGGAGTTCACGCGAGGGAAACGTGAACCGAAGCCCGGCGAAACACCGGCGGCCAACACTTCCTCTGCAGTTGCCCACGGCACGGGAGGACGATTGTGCTGAACGCCGGAGATACCGCCTGGGTGCTGATCAGCGCCGCGCTGGTCATGCTCATGACCCCAGGCCTCGCGTTCTTCTACGGCGGCATGGTCCGCGCGAAGAGCGTTTTGAACATGTTGATGATGAACTTCATCGCACTCGCGATAGTCGGGGTGCTGTGGGTCCTCTTCGGGTTCTCGCTGTCCTTCGGCGACGACGCTTTCGGCGGCCTGGTCGGGAACTTCGACTACGCCGGCCTGTCGGACGCGTTCGGCAAGCTCGTCGGCCTCGCCAGCGCCGGCCCGCCGGAGGTTCCGTGGCCGGGACCGGACGCGTTGCCGCTGCTCGCGTTCTGCATGTTCCAGCTGATGTTCGCGATCATCACCCCGGCGCTGATTTCCGGCGCCATCGCCGATCGCGCGAAATTCTGGGGCTGGACGCTTTTCGTGACGATCTGGGTCGTCGTCGTGTATTTCCCGGTCGCGCACTGGGTGTTCTCGTTCGACGGATTCACCGGCAAGGACGCGGTGGGCGGCTGGATCGCCAACCAGCTCAAGGCGCTCGACTTCGCGGGCGGCACGGCGGTGCACATCAACGCAGGCGCCGCGGGTCTCGCCCTCGCGCTGGTGCTCGGCAAGCGCAAGGGCTGGCCGAAGGACACCGGCCGTCCGCACAACGTCCCGTTCGTCCTGCTCGGCGCGTCGCTGCTGTGGTTCGGCTGGTACGGCTTCAACGCCGGTTCCGCGCTCGGCGCGAACGACCTGGCGGGCGTCGCGTTCACCAACACCACCGTCGCGACCGCGGCCGCGGTGCTCGGCTGGCTGCTCGTGGAACAGCTGAAGTTCGGCAAGCCGACCACGCTCGGCGCGGCTTCCGGCGCGGTCGCCGGGCTGGTCGCGATCACGCCCGCCTGCGGTTTCGTGAGCCCGCTCGGTTCGATCGCGATCGGCGTGATCGCCGGGGTGCTGTGCGCGCTGGCCATCTCGCTGAAGTTCCGGTTCGGCTTCGACGACTCCCTCGACGTCGTCGGCGTGCACCTCGTCGGCGGTCTCGTCGGCACCGTGCTGATCGGGTTCTTCGCCACCAAGAGCGTGAACTCGGCGGGCGCGGACGGCCTGTTCTACGGCGGCGGTTTCAAGCAGCTGGGCATCCAGGTGGTCGCTGCGCTTGCGGTACTGGGCTACTCGTTCATCATGACCTTGATCATCGGTTTCGCGATCAAGAAGGCGGGCGGGTTCCGCGTCAGCACCGAACACGAGGTCAGCGGCATCGACGAGGGCCAGCACGCGGAGAGCGCCTACGACTTCACCGGCATGGGCGGCCTCGGCCACTCGGCGACGTTCCCGGTCAAGCCCGTCACGAAACTCGAGGAGACGAAGGCATGAAGCTCATCACCGCGATCGTCAAGCCGTTCACGCTCGACGACGTCCGCTCCTCGCTGGAGCAGCTGGGCGTGCTCGGCATGACGGTGAGCGAGGTCCAGGGCTACGGCAGGCAGAAGGGCCACACCGAGGTCTACCGCGGGGCCGAGTATTCGGTGGATTTCGTGGCCAAGCTGAAGATCGAGGTCGTGGTGGACGACGCCGTGGTCGAGAAGGTCCTCGACGCGGTCACCACCGCCGCACACACCGGCAAGATCGGCGACGGGAAGGTCTGGGTGACGCCAGTGGAGACGGTGATCCGGGTCCGCACCGGCGAACGCGGCACGGACGCGCTGTAGCCGATGACCGACGGGGGAGAACTCGCCCGAGCCACCGCGCTGCTGCTCGAAGGACGGCACGGAGCGCCCGCACTGCGGACGTCCCTGGTCGATCTGTACGAGTTCTGGCTCGGGAAAGGAGCGGCGGCGGCCGGCGTCGACACTGCGGAACCCAGTGTCGCGCTGGTCGCCGTGGGGGGTCTGGGACGGCGCGAGCTGGTGCCGTGTTCCGATCTCGATTTAGTGTTGCTGCACAACGGAAACAATCAGATCGGGGAGATCGCCGACGCGTTGTGGTACCCGCTGTGGGACGCGCGGGTCGGCCTCGACCATTCGGTCCGCACCCCGGGCGAGGCGCTGAAAGTCGCGGCGGAGGACCTGCGCACCGCGCTCGGCCTGCTCGACGCCCGGCATCTGGCCGGCGACCCGGGCCTCACCGAGCGGCTGGCGTCCGCCGCCCGCGACCAGTGGCGGCGAACCGCCCGCAAACGCCTGCCTGAGCTGGCGGAATCCGTCCACGCCCGGTGGCGGCGCAGCGGCGAGATCGCCCAGTCCGCCGAACCGGATCTGAAACACGGTCGCGGCGGCCTGCGTGACTTCGGAGTGCTGGAAGCCCTAGCGGCGGCACAGCTCACCGCGCGACCGGGCGAGGAACTGCTGGCGGCAAAGCAACTCCTGCTCGACGTCCGCACTGAACTGCGCCGAGAGTCGCGTCGCGAACGAGACATCCTCGGCGCTGCCGACGCCGACGTGGTGGCGCACGAGCTAGAGCTTGGCGACCGATTCACCTTGGCGCGCAAGCTTTCCGGTGCGGGCCGGACCATCGCCTACGCCGTCGATGTCGCCCTTCGGTCCACTGTGGAACAACCACGCCCGCGTTTCGGCCGACGGCCAGTCCGACGCCCGCTCGCCGAGGGCGTCGTGCTGCACGGCGACGAAGTCGCATTGGCCCGAGACGCACTTCCCGCCCGAGACCCAGCGCTCCTGCTTCGCGCGGCAGCCGCCTCGGCGCGCACTCGAAAACCCATCTCGCCAGGCACTTTGCGGACGCTCGCGGATTCCGCGCCCGAACTGCGGGAGCCGTGGCCGGACGACGCCCGCAACGCCCTCGTCGAACTGCTGGGCGCGGGGGAGGGGCTGGTCGACGCGGTCGAAGCGCTGGACCGCACCGGCTTGTGGTCCCGGCTGTTCCCGGAATGGGGTGCGGTGCGCGATCTGCCGCCGCGGTCGCCAGTGCACCAATGGACCGTCGACCGGCACCTGGTCCAGGCATGCGTCGAAGCAGCGAAGCTGACCACCACTGTCTCGCGGCCGGACCTGCTGCTGATCGGCGCGCTGCTGCACGACATCGGCAAGGGCCGCGAGGCCGACCACTCCGAACTGGGCGCGAAGATCTCCGCTTCGGTGGCGCAACGGCTGGGCCTGCCGCCCGCGGACGTCGCGACGGTCTCCGCGATGGTCCGGCACCACCTGCTGCTCCCGCACACCGCGACCAGACGCGACATCGGCGACCCCGCGACGATCTCGCGCGTGGTGAAAACCCTGGACAGCGACGTCGTCCTGCTGGAACTCCTGCACGCCCTCACCCGCGCCGATTCGCTGGCCACCGGGCCCGGCGTCTGGACCGACTGGAAGGACCGGCTGCTCGCCGAACTCGTCAGCGGCTGCGAGGAAGCGGTGCACGGCAAGGGTTTCACGCCGCCCGAACCGCTGGACGACGACCAACGCGAGCTGGTCGCCGAGGCCGCCCGGACCGGGACCGGCCAGATCCGGATCTCCTCGCACGGCAAGGTCGTGACGGTGCTGCTGGCCGTGCCCGCGGACCGCGAACTGCTCGCACCCGCGGCCGGCGTGCTGGCCTTGAACTCGCTGGAGGTCCACTCGGCGATCCTGCGCGAGCACTCCGGCCGCGGCCGGGCAGGCGTTTTCACGGCGTCGCCGAAGTTCGGCTCGCTGCCGGATCCCGCGCTGCTGCGGGAACAGTTCGCCCGCGCCGTCGCCGGAACGCTGCCGCTCACCCAACGCCTGGCGGCGAAGGAACGCGACTACGCCACCGCGTCGTCCGTCGTCGTCAAGCCGGTCGTGCGGTGGTTCGACGACGAAACGAGCGGCCCGGACGCCGTCGTGCTCGAACTGCGCGCCGCCGACCGGATCGGCCTGCTGTTCCGCGTGGCGAGTGCCCTGCGCCGCGCTGAGGCCGACGTCCACTGGGCGAAAGCAGCCACTCTCGGCGGGGCCGTCGTCGACTCCTTCGCCCTGTCGCCCCGCTCCGGCCACGTCACCCCGGCGTGGCGAACCGCCATCACCGACGCCGTCCTCGCCGCAGTCGCCTAGTTGTCCGTGAAGGGCTCCTTGAGGGAATTAGATTCCCTCAAGGAGCCCTTCACGGACGGCTGGCCGCGGCGAGCAGACCCGGCCGGGTTGCGCCATCCGGGCTCACCCATCCGGGGTGTCGGGAGCGAAAAGGCCGGTTCCGGTGGCAGGATGGCAGGTCCGAGCGAGGGGGCGAGGTGAGCGCGGTGCGGGGTCAGGAGAACTTGCCCGAGCTTTCGCTGCCCCCGACAGTGGTCGCCGGACACCTGCGCACCTGCGCCGAAGAACTCTCCGCCCTGCTCCGCGGCGACGGCTCCGCCGCCACCCTCGGCGAGCTGTCCGAGGTCGTCGCCCAGCTCGTCGCGGGACAGCACGCGCTTTCCCACGCACTCGCCGGTCTGGCCGGCCGGATGGACGTCCGCAACCCCGCGCTCGCCGCCGTCTCGCCGTCCGAGGTCGAGGTGCTGACCGAAGTCCTCCAGGCCGCCGCCTGCGCGGTGAGCTGCTCGGCCGAGGAACTCGCCGACTCGGAACCGCTTTTCGAGTTCACGAGCGACTCCGCGGGGCCCGACACCCGCGTTTGAGTAGTCCTACTCAGTCCGGATTGAGGGACTTCACGCTGCCGCGCGCCCCGTCCCGGAAGGCAGACTTCTCGCCAACGCCGGGTGGTCGAGGGGGAACCGCTCCGCGTGCCTGCGGCGGAAGGCTCCCGGGGAGGTGAGCTCTTCCGCCACAGTTCCGGGGACGGCCGTGGGGAGCGGCCGCCCCGGAACTCCAGGTCTCAGGAATCCGCGAGCCGCGTCAGCAGCCCGGCCGCGAGCCGGAGCAGCTCCTGTTCGGTGGGGCTCAGCGTCCGTTCGACCGCCGCGGCCAGCCAGGTCTCCCGCGCGACCGAGTAGCCGCGCAGCTCCCGCAGCCCGGCCGGGGTGATGTCGATCAGCGACCGCCGTCCGTCCGCCGGATCCGGGGTGCGCGTGATCCATTCGCGTTCGGCCAGCGACGCCAGGATCCGCGTCAGCGACTGCGGGTGGATCCGTTCGGCCTCGGCCAGCTCGCTCGGCGTGTGCGTGCCGCCTCGGTACAGCCGCGACAGCACCGCCAGCACGGCCGGCCCCGGCGCGGGCGTGCCCGCCTCGGAGCGCATCCGCCAGTTCAGCCGTCCGACGCCCTCGCGCACCGTCCGGGCCAGCGTCGCCAGCTCGTCGGCGGGTTCGGTCTGCATGAGGTCAGATTAGGCGGTTTCCCCGCGCACCAGCCGCGCATACCGTCCCTCTTGCGCGAGCAGTTCGGCATGCGTCCCGCGCTCGGCGATCCGCCCGCCGTCCAGCACCGCGATCTGGTCCGCATGCTCCACAGTGGACAGCCGATGCGCGATCGCGATCGTCGTGCGGCCAGCGGCGAGCCGGTCCAGTTCCGCCTGCACCGCCCGTTCGGTGCGGTTGTCGAGCGAACTCGTCGCCTCGTCCAAGATCAGCACCGGCGGATTGCGCAGCAGGATCCGCGCGATCGCCATCCGCTGCTTCTCCCCGCCGGAAAACCGGTAGCCGCGCTCGCCGACCACCGTGTCGTACCCCTCCGGCAGCGCGGCCAGCGTGTCGTGGATGTGCGCGGCCTTCGCGGCGTTCTCCAGCTCCTCGTCGGTCGCGTCCGGCTTCGCGAACCGCAGGTTCTCCCGCACCGACGCGTGAAACAGATACGTCTCCTGCGACACCAGCCCGACCCCGGCGGCCAGCGAAGCGAGCGTGACGTCTCGGACGTCCGTTCCGTCCAGGCACACCTTTCCCTCGGTCACCTCGTACAGCCGAGCGACCAGATAGGCGAGCGTCGTTTTCCCCGAACCCGTCGATCCGACCAACGCCGTCGTGGTCCCCGCGGGCACGTCGAGATCGATGTCGCGCAAGGTCCACGGCCCCTCGTCGTCGTAGCGGAACGACACCCCGCGCATCGACACCGCCCCGCCGCTGAGGACCAGCTCACGCGCGCCCGGCCGGTCGTCGATCTCCACCGGCAGGTCGAGCACCTCGAAGATCCGCCCGAACAACGCCTTCGCCGACGCGACGTTCTGGCCCACCGTCTGCATCGCCGTCGCCGGGGCGAGCAGCCGGTTCAGCATGCTGGTGAACGCGACGACAGTGCCCAGCGAGATCGGTGCCGCACCACCGGCGAGTTCCAGCCCGGCCGCCCAGTAGACGAGCGCCGGGACGATCGTCAGGCTCATCGTCCGCGCCGCCCGCTGCCACCGCCCGGCCAGCGCGGCACTGCGCTCCAGCGCCGCGACCTCGCGCGATTCCTCGGCGAACCGGTCGCGCATCAGCTTCGCGTTGCCCATCGTCTTGGCCAGCAGCACGCCGGTGACCGACAGCGATTCCTCGACGATCGTGGTCAGCCGCGCCATCCGCCGGGTCCGGCCGCGGGCGAGCCTGCGCTGCTTGCCGCCGAGCCGCAGCGTGAACAGCAGGAACAACGGCACGACGACCAGCGACAACAGCGCCAGCTGCCAGTCCATGACCAGGATCGCCACCGCGATCGCCAGCGCCGTGGTGCCGTTTTGCACGATCGAAGCGGCGGTCCCGGTCACGACGTTGTCCACGCCGCCGATGTCGTTGAACACCCGCGACAGCACCTCGCCGGTCTTGGTCCGGGTGTAGAAGCCCAGCGACATCCGCTGCAGATGGCCGTACACCGCCACCCGCAGCTCGTTCATCACCCGCTGGCCGATGGTGTTGGACAGCCCGGTGGTCCGCACGCTCAGCGCCCCGGCCCCGAGCGCGGCGGCGATCATCCCGGCCGCCAGCAGGCTCACCAGCAGGGCGTCGCGGCGCGGCAGCGCGTCGTCCAGCATCTCCCGCAGCAGGAACGGCGAGGCGACGCCCAGCCCGGCCTGCACGACCAGCAGCGCGCACAGCCCGGCCAGCGCCCGCCGGTGCGGCCGGAACAGGCCCGCGACGCGCCGGAACGGGACCTGTTCGTCCTCGTCCCCTGCCGGTTCGGCGAGCGTCGGACGCCGGGCAGTAGCTGATGTCATACGCCTATGTTTACTTAATTGCCGAGCCTGGTCGAGCACTTTTCGCTCAGCTGACGTGTTTTCGCTCGGTCAATTACTACGCTCTTGCGTAGCACCTCTCCCGTACCCGTGAAGGCCGGGCGGCCGGTGCGGCTACCCTCGGAAGATGCCGGGGGTGCCGAGCACCGCCCGGCACGCGAACTTTCGACCCAGCTGGAGCGTGCACCCCCGTGTTCGACACCCTCTCCGATCGGCTCACCTCGGCCCTGCAGTCGCTCTCGCGCAAGGGCCGGCTGTCCGACGCCGACATCGACGCCACCGCGCGCGAGATCCGCATCGCGCTGCTGGAAGCGGACGTCGCGCTCCCGGTGGTCAAGGCGTTCATCGCGAAGATCAAGGACCGGGCGAAGGGCGCCGAGGTCTCCCAGGCGCTGAACCCGGCGCAGCAGGTCGTCAAGATCGTCAACGAGGAACTGGTCGGCATCCTCGGCGGCGAGACGCGGCGGCTGAACCTGGCCAAGAACCCGCCGTCGGTGATCATGCTCGCCGGTCTCCAGGGCGCCGGTAAGACGACGCTGGCGGGCAAGCTGGCGATGTGGCTGAAGAAGCAGGGCCACGCGCCGATGCTGGTCGCCTGTGACCTCCAGCGGCCGAACGCGGTCAACCAGCTGCAGATCGTCGGCGAGCGCGCGGGCGTCACCACCTTCGCGCCGGAGCCGGGCAACGGCGTCGGCGACCCGGTCGACGTCGCCCGTCGCGCCATCGAAGAGGCGAAGCACGCGCAGCACGACATCGTCGTGGTCGACACCGCTGGTCGTCTCGGTGTCGACGAAGAGCTGATGAAGCAGGCCAGTGATATCAGGGCAGCCATTCGCCCCGATGAGGTCCTGTTCGTGGTCGACGCCATGATCGGTCAGGACGCGGTCACCACGGCCGAGGCGTTCCGCGACGGCGTCGGCTTCACCGGCGTGGTGCTCACGAAGCTCGACGGCGACGCTCGCGGTGGCGCCGCGCTGTCCGTCCGCGAGGTCACCGGCCAGCCGATCCTCTTCGCGTCCAACGGCGAGAAGCTCGAAGACTTCGACACGTTCCACCCGGACCGGATGGCCTCGCGCATCCTGGGCATGGGCGACGTGCTGACCCTGATCGAGCAGGCCGAACAGCACTTCGACCAGGAGCAGGCCGAACAGGCCGCGCAGAAGCTCACCAGCGGGCAGCTCACGCTGGAGGACTTCCTCGAGCAGATGCTCGCCGTGCGCAAGATGGGCCCGATCGGCAACCTGCTCGGCATGCTGCCCGGTGCCGGCCAGATGAAAGACCAGCTCGCGGCGGTCGACGACAAGCAGCTCGACCGGCTGCAGGCGATCATCCGCGGCATGACGCCCGCCGAGCGCGCCGACCCGAAGATCATCAACGGCTCGCGCCGGCTGCGCATCGCCAACGGCTCCGGCGTCACCGTCCGCGAGGTCAACGACCTGGTCAACCGCTTCTTCGAGGCGCGCAAGATGATGGCGCAGATGGCCGGCCGGTTCGGCTTCGGCGGCGGGGGCGGCGGAAGCAAGAACCGCAAGGGCAAGAAGGGGAAGAAGGGCAAGGGGCGCGGCCCCACGCAGCCGAAGATGCGCGGCGGGATGCCCGGCGGCATGCCGATGCTGCCCCCGGGCGGCGGGATGCCCGGCGGAATGCCGGACCTGTCCCAGCTCGGCGGCATGAACGACGTGCCCGGCTTCGACCCGTCCAAGTTCAAGCTGCCGAAGGACCCGAAGAACAATTGAGCCCGCTGCACCTCTCCGGCACCGTCCTGCCCGACGGCGAACCGCGTGACCTCTGGATCCACGACGGAAAGCTGTCGTTCGAGCCGATTTCCGGCGCGGAAACGCTGTCCACTGGCGGATTCGTGGTCCCGGGGCTGGTCGACGCGCACTGCCACCCGGGCCTCGGCCCGCGCGGCGGGCTGTCGGTAGAGGAAGCGGCGGACCAGGCTGCGACCGACCGCGACGCGGGCACGCTGCTGATCCGCGACTGCGGCCTGCCGCTCGACGTCCGGCCGCTGCAATCGCGCGCCGACCTGCCGACGATCATCCGCTGCGGACGCCATCTGGCGCTGCCGAAGCGGTACATCCCCGGTTTTGCGATCGAGCTGGACGACCCGGCGCTGCTGCCCGAAGCGGTCGCCGAACAGGCCCGCGACGGCGACGGCTGGGTCAAGCTGGTCGGCGACTGGATCGACCGCGGCCAAGGCGACCTCGCACCGCTGTGGCCGGACGACGTCCTCGCCGAAGCCATCCGCGTCGCCCACGACCTCGGCGCGCGCGTCACCGCGCACGTGTTCGGCGAAGCGGCGTTGCCGGGCTTGATCGGCGCGGGCATCGACTGTCTCGAACACGGCACCGCGCTGTCGCCAGACCAGCTCGCCGAACTCGCGCGCCGGGATGTCGCGTTGGTGCCCACGCTCATCAACATCGAGAACTTCCCGGGCATCGCGGACAAGGCGGGCAAGTACCCGACGTACGCGGCACACATGCGCGCGCTGCACGCCGGTGTCGCCGACATGGTGTCCTCGGCGGTCGAAGCGGGCGTACGCGTCTTCGCGGGCACGGACGCGGGCGGAATGGTCGCGCACGGCCGTATCGCCGACGAGGTCGAAGCGCTCCATCGCGCCGGGATGTCGCGTACGCAGGCTCTCGCGAGCGCGTCCTGGGAGGCGCGCGAATGGCTGGGCCACCCCGGCATCGAGCACGGAGCCCCGGCCGACTTGATCGTCTACGCCGACGACCCGCGCGCCGACCTCGCCGCCCTGCACCACCCGACCCACATCGTCTTGGGCGGCACCGTCTTCCACTGACCCCGCCAGCGCCACATCGCCAAGCGGGGTCCGCTCCCTCACACGACCGAGACGTCCGTGAGGGGAACCCTGCGGGAATCAGATTCCCTCAGGGTTCCCCCCCACGACCACCGGCCGAGCCGGGAGCCCCAACGGAGTATGCCCCCCAACCCGTGACGTATTAAAAAAAGAA